>JAKAOD010000097.1 GCA_021823365.1 Actinomycetes bacterium
CACGAGGCCTCCAGGGTCGATCGTTGGGTTTGCAACGCCGATCATGGACGCCTCTCGCGCGTAAGGGGTGGATTGCGGCTCAGCCGCTACCCCTTGGAATCACTCGTCTAGACTACTTTTCGATTTGGTCCATACCAATCTCGTGGACGGCAACGGGGGGCGGTCAGGGAGGGGAGGTTGAAGCTACGCCGCATTGTCCCCCTGCGCGCGGCCGGGGCCGGCACGCTCGGGCTGCTCGAAGCGGGGGTTCGTCCAGGGGATCCGGAAGGACGTCGAGGAGGCGGCGATGGTCGACCGCTGCACGCGCCTTGTCGCCTTCCGCCGGGTGCTGCTCCCGCTCATCGTCCCGGGGACGGTCGCCACGTCGATCTTCGCCTTCATCCAGGCCTGGAGCCAGTACCTTCTCACCTACGTCTTCATGCAGCAGGACACCAAGCGCACCCTCACCGTCTGGCTCGAGGCGCTCTCGACGAACCGCGGCCCGGATCCCCAAGTACTACGTCGTCAAGCAGGAGCTCCTCCGCCGGATCGAGGAGCTCTCGCCCGGTCTGGCGCTGCCGGCGGAGCGGGAGCTGAGCATCGAGCTCGCGACCTCCCGCACGACCGTGCGCCAGGCGCTCCAGGAGCTGACCGTCGAGGGGCGCCTCCAGCGGGTCCGCGGCAGCGGCACCTTCGTCGCCGAGCCGAAGCTCGCACAGGCGCTCCAGCTCACGAGCCACACCGAGGACATGCGGGCCCAGGGCCTCGAACCGGGGTCACGGCTGCTGCACCTCGGCGACGTCGCGGCCGACGACGTGCTCGCCGCCCACCTCGACATCCCGGTCGGGGCGAAGGTGCTGCGGATCGAGCGCCTGCGCCTGGCGAACGGCGAGCCGATGGCCGTCGAGACGACACACCTCGCCGCGGGCCGCTTCCCTCGCCTGCGCGGCCACCTCGAGCGCTCCGGGTCGCTCTACGCCGTGCTCTCGGAGCACTACGGCGTGCACCTCGCCGCAGCCGAGCAGACGATCGAGACGGTGCTCGCCGGGCCGCACGAGGCCGGGGTGCTCGGCACCGAGGTGGGCGCCCCCGTGCTCCTGCTCTGCCGGCACAGCCTCGACGAGGAGGGCCGACCCGTCGAGTACGTGCGCAGCTACTACCGGGGCGACCGCTACAAGTTCGTCGCCTGGCTGAGCAGGCCGGGCTGGCCGGAGGGGCGCCGGCTCGATGGCGTCGCGCGCGGCAACGGGGGCGAGCCGGCCTTCGTCATCGACGCCCGCAGGTGAGCGGGCTGCGCTCGAGCGGAGCCGTCCTCGCCCTCGACGTCGGAGGGACCTTCGCCAAGGGCGCCGTCGTCGCTCCGGACGGCACGCTGCTCCACGAGGCGCGCGCGCCGACCGGAGCGGGGTCGGCCTCGACGCGGCCGGATGGCGTCGCCGCCGTGCTCGACTCCCTCGTCGACGACCTCGCCGCCCGAGCCGTTGCCGAGACGGGGCAGTCGCCGCTCGCCGCCTGCGTCGCCGCGCCCGGCGTCGTCGACCCCGTCGCCGGGGTCGTCCGCTTCTCGGCCAACATCGCCTGGTCCGACGTGCCGCTTCGCGACCGGGTCGCCGCCCGCCTCGGCACGCCGGTGCGCGTGGTCCACGACGTGCGCGCCGCCGCGCTCGCCGAGGCGAGGCTCGGGCGAGGGCGCACGTGCGCCGACTTCGTCTTCGTCGCGATCGGCACGGGCATCGGCGGCGCTCTCGTGCTCGGCGGAGCCCCCTACGACGGGGCGCACGGCCTGGCGTGCGAGATCGGGCACCTGGTCGTCGACCCGGGTGGCGAGGCCTGCGGGTGCGGATCGGCCGGCTGCCTCGAGACCGTCGCTTCCGCCGCGTCGATCGCCCGCCGCTACCTGGCGCGCGCCGCCGGCACGGAGGCCGGCGGCACCGGGGTCGACGCCGCCGAGGTGTTCCGCCGCGCCGGGAGAGGGGACGAGACCGCCGCCGGGGTGCTCGCCGAGGCGTTCGAGGCGCTCGCGGCGGCAGTCGCGGCCTGCCAGACCTTCGCCGACGTCGAGCTCTTCGTGCTCGGCGGCGGACTGTCGCTCGCCGGGGAGGGCGTCCTCGCGCCGCTCGTCCGGCGGCTCGCAGGGAGGCTCGGCTTCCGCCCCGTCCCTCGCGTCGAGGCGAGCACGCTCGGGAGCCGCGGCGGCTGCGCCGGCGCCGGGATCTGTGCCTGGGAGCTGGTCAGCCGGCGCCGATCACCGGGTGGATGGCCGCCAGCCGCTCGAGCAACGCCGAGCCGGCAGCGACGAGCAGGGCAGCCACCGTGAGGAATGGGCCGAACGCAGGCAGGCCGGCGTGCTGGAGGACCGCCCCGGCGAGGGCCGCCGTGGCCGAGCCGCCGACGCTCGCGGCGCCGACCTGCCAGCCGATCACGCGCTGGGCGCCGACCGCTCCCACGCGAGCCGGCGTGAGCGCGACGAGCGCCGGGAACACCGGGGCAAGCGCGCCGCCGACGACGCCGATCCCGACGATCGCCAGGGCCGGTCCGGGCTCCCACCAGACGAGGGCGGCGCCGGCGAGCGCGGCGAGGGTCCCGGTGCGGACGAGCAGGAGCGGGGAGGGCGATCGGCGGGGGACCGCCACGGCCAGCCGCACCGCGGTGAGCGCGCCCCAGTAGAGGAAGACGACGGCGCCCGCGCCGGCAGCGCTGAGCCCGAGAGGCCCGCGCGCGTAGGTCGCGCTCCATTGACCGGCGCTCACCTCGAGCCCGGTGTAGACGAAGAAGAGCGCCATCCCGACGGCGACGACGAGCCTGGGGCCGTGCGGGCTGCCGCCGTGCGGCGCGCCTTGCTCGTCGGGCGCGAGCGGTCCCGGCTGGGCTCGTCGCGATGCCTGCCGGCCGCCAGGTCCGGCCTCCTGCACCGGGTGCCCGTGCAGAGGGCTCTCCTGCGCGGAGCCCTCGCGCCAGCGGGCCCGGGTCGTCCACCACCCGGCGGCGAGGGCGAGGTCCGCCGCGAGCAGCAAGGCGTATGCCCCGCGCCAGGAGGAGAGGAGGAGAGCACCCGTGACGACGAGCGGCCCGAGGGCCGTGCCGACGCCGTACGCGCCGTGGAGCAGGTTGAGCAGCCGGGTGCGGCCGGCGACGGCCGTGACGGCGTTCAATCCGCTGTCGATCGCGCCTCCCGCGGCCCCGAGCAGCCCGGCGGCGACGACGACGACCCACCAAGTCGGCGAGACGACGAGCAGCGTGCCGGCGACGGCGCCGAGTGTCCCGGCAGCGGCGAGGACTGTCCCGGCGCTGAGCCGCCGCAGCGCGGCGGCGACCGTCACGGAGGTGACGAGCCCCCCGGCGGTCGCGGCGAGCAGGACGATCCCGAGCTCGCCCAGCGGCTGGTGGAACGTGCGGCGCAGCGCCGGCCATGCGGTGCCCCACATCCCGTTGGGAAGGCCGAGCGCGACGAAGCTCCCGACCGACAGCGTCGCCTGGGAGCGAGGCGGGCGGCTCAGCCGAGCTCGCGCTCCGGCGGCGCCGCCGTGAAGATCACCGTCTGGTAGGCGACGTACTTGGCGACCCAGAGCGCGAAGTTCACGAGGATGAAGACCGCGCCGAGCAGCACCAGCTTGAGGAGGTGGTGCGCGTGGTCGGCGTCGGCGATCGCGCCCGTTGCGACCGTCGAGATCGCCCAGCTCAGGATCGATGTGACCCAGTAGAGGAATGCCTGGCGTGCCGGCCGTCGGCGGTCTGCCTCGGGCCAGATCCAGTAGCGGGAGAGCAGGTAGGAGGGGATGGCTCCCGCGAGGTTGGCGATGAGCACCGCGAGGGTCGCCCCGAGCGAGGTCTCGGCATCGACGACGATGAGGGCCAGCTCGCTGATCGCGAGCGAGACGACGGACGTGGCGGCGTAGCGCACGAGCTTGCGAACGTCGCGGCCGGAGGCGGCGCCGCCGAGCACCTTCGAGGCAGCGGCGACGAGCAGGTCTTCGAACCTCTCGGCCGCCGAGAGGTGGCCGGCTCCCCTGCCGGCGCCACCTCGGACGTGGAGTCGAGCGGGTCGCGCCGGCGCCGTCGTGTCCTCCAGGCCGAGCCCTTTCGTCGGGTGCCGGCCGATGCCGGCTTCGCCCGACCCTTCTTCGGACCGCTCGCCCAGCTCGTCCTGTCTCGCTGCCATCTCGCGTCGGTCCCCGTAGGTCGGGCGCCCGTCCCTACGTGGGCGCAGCTCAGCGCGGCGAAGCGACGGGGTCGCCACCACATCCGTCGCCGCGACCAACCACGCCGGCACGGTGCGACCCCGCGGGACTCAGCCCCGCGGGCGCATCTTCGGAACGGGACGACTATAGGCGAGGCAATCGGGGCCGCGCCGGGTATTGGCGGGGGTCTTCCGGCCGCGCCGGGCGCACGGCGGCGCTGCCGCCGTAATGCTACGTGTGTAAGTTAAGCTGCCCCGCCGATGCCTCACGTCCACCGGGCTGGCGCCGGTCGGACCAGTCCTTCCGAGAGAGCACCGATCCTGCTCTCCTCCCTCTCCTCCCGAGCCGCCATCGGCGCAGGTCGCGCGCTCGGGTCGTTCGCGGCGCGCCTCTGCCGCTTCGGCGAGCTCCTGGCGGGAGGCTCCCGCGCCGGCGGGCGGGTCGGTCTGGCGGCCGAGCTCCGCCGGGCGCTCGAGGACGGTGAGTTCTTCCTCGTCTACCAGCCGACGTTCGACCTGGCCGGGATGGAGGTCTCGGGGGTCGAGGCCCTCTTGCGCTGGAGGAGCCCTACCGGCGTCGTCGCGCCAGGCGAGTTCGTCCCCGAGCTCGAACGTTCCGGGCTCATCGTCTCGGTCGGCCGCTGGGTGCTCGGGGAGGCGTGCCGCCAAGGCGCAGCGTGGCGGGCCGGCGGCCGGGACGTGCCCGTGTCCGTCAACGTCTCGGCGTGCCAGCTCGGCGAGCCGTCCTTCGTCGAGGACGTGCGCCGGGTGCTGCGTGCGAGCGGCTTTCCTCCGGCGCTGCTCACGCTCGAGATCACCGAGACAGCGATCCTCGCCGACACCGAGCGCAGCGCGGCCCAGCTCGAGGCGGTGCGGCGCCTCGGCGTGCGCATCGCGGTCGACGACTTCGGCACCGGGTACTCGTCGCTCGCCCATCTCCAGCTCTTCCCGGTCGACGCCTTGAAGATCGACCGGAGCTTCGTCTCGGACATGCTCAGCGGCCGCGAATCCGGAGCGCTCGTCCACACCCTCGTCCAGCTCGGCAAGGCGCTCGGCATCGAGACGCTGGCCGAGGGGATCGAGGAGCGTTCCCAGCTCACCCATCTCCAAGGGGAGGAGTGCGCTACCGGCCAGGGGTTCCTTCTCGCCGAGCCGCTCCAGGCAGACGAGCTTGAGGTCTTCCTCGCCCGCTGGGGCACGCATCCCGCCGTGCTCGGCACGCCCTAGGCGGGGCGCGGCGTCCCGCGGTACCGTCGGCGCGTGCACGCCGAGCTCGCCCCTCAAGACGGTGCCGACGGGGATGCGCAAGGTCAGGGCGCAGCGGATGGCATCGGGCTCGGCGGCGACGGTCAGGGGGGGCTTCCGGGGATCGACCGAAGCGTGGTGCGGCTCTTCGCCCTCGTCGGAGAGGCTGCGGCGGGTGCGACCCACGCACTCGTGACCGGCGACCGCGATGCGGCGCGCGAGCTCGTACGCCGGGATGACGTGATCGACGCCCTGTACCACGAGCTCGACGAGCGGGTGCAGTCCGAGCTCGTCGCGGGCGACGTCGACCCCGAGCGCCGGCGCTACCTCGTCTCGCTCGTGCGCATGCTCCCCGAACTGGAGCGCAGCGGCGACCTCGCCGAGCACGTCGCGCAGCGGGCCGTGCGCCCGATCGCCGTCGAGATGTCGCCGAGGTCCCGGGGGCTCGTCGAGCGCATGGGCGAGGTCGCGTCGCAGATGTGGACGCTCGCCGCCGACGCCTTCGGCGACCGGGACCCGGCGGCTGCGACGCGGATGGTCCAGCTGGACGACGAGATGGACGACCTGCACACCACCTTCATCGCCGAGATCGTCGGCTCAGGCGTCCCGACCCAGGTCGCGATCGAGCTCGCGCTGATCGGCCGGTTCTACGAGCGGCTGGGCGACCACGCCGTCAACCTGACCCGTCACGTCCCCGGGCGCCCGGCAAGGTAGCCGCGGGCCCGCGGGCCGCCGCGGGCTCAGAACCAGTGGAACCAGGGATGGCCGTGGCGCCAGATGACGACGAAGACCTTGCCGACGATGTTCGAACGCGGCACGAATCCCCAGTACCTGCTGTCGTAGGAGTCGCCACGGCAGTCGCCGAGGACGAAGTAGTCGTCGCGCGGGATCGTCGTCCGCTTGATCCCGAAGTCGCGCTGGTAGCAGGCGCCCGCGAGGCGGGGCAGCCACGGCTCGGCGAGCACGTGCGTCCTGCCGTGCTCCTCGACGAAGATCGTGTCGCCGCGGGACCAGATGGTCTGCCCCGGCATGCCGACGACGCGCTTCACGAGGTCTTTGATGCCCGGTGAGCTGTCTGCCGGCGTCTTGTGGAAGACGATGATGTCGCCGGGATGGATGTTGTCGCGCACCCAGGGGAGCTTGTCGACGAGCATCCGGTCCCCGACCTCGAGGGTCGGGATCATCGAGCCGGAGGGGACGAAGAAGGTCTCGACGACGAACGCCCTCAGGCAGACGGCGACGACCGCGGCGAGGACGAGCACCGCGGCCCACTCGAGCAGGTGACGACGCCGTCGGTTGGGTCGGGCCACGGTCGGCCGCTCGGGCGCGCCGGCGGCGCGCGGCTCCAGCGTCGTCGACATGGCTGGACAGGCTAGATGCTCCGGGCTTGCAGCTCCCGTCGCCCGGGGGCTTGCGCCGTGCCGACCCTCCCCGTCACCGTCCGTGAGTGCAGCTCCCGGCGCTCGCGGGGCTCGCGCTAGAGGTCGAGCGGCGAGTGAGTAGTAGGATCACTCTCCGTAAGCAGGTGTCGGCGCGGGACGCCGGTGGCCGGGGCGCCGCGAGGCCGTCGGCGCTGGGCGCCCCGGCCCTGGCTTGGCGACGGAGGGTCTCGTGGAGGCGGCGCAGGTGACCGAGCCGACCCGGGATCCAGTCACCGGCCTTCCCAACCTGTCGAGCCTCGTCGAGCGCATCCAGGAGCTGCAAGCGCTGGAGCGGTCGGCCAGGGGCCCGCGGCGCAGCCATCTCTCCGACCGGCTGCTCGTCGTCGTGAGCCTGGCGACGGCGCCCGACCGCCACGCCAGCCTGTTTCTCCGGGCTCGGACCGCGGCGCTGCTGAGGTCGGCCTTTGGCGACGAGGAGGTGATCGCCGTGCTGAGGCCCGGGCTGTTCGCCGTGCTGGCGCGCGACCGGGCCGATCTCGCCGCCGAGAGGAGCTTCCTCGCCACGGTGCTCGAGGAGTTCGACGTCGACGCCCGCGTCTGGACCGAGCGGATCCCCGTCGACGGCCCGAGCACGGCGAGCCTCTTCTCCTCGCTCCTCCTGGCCGGCGACTGGGTGCCGGAGTAGGCCCGCGAACAGCAGCGGGCGGACGGCCGAGCCTTGCGGGGGACGAGGCGGGGACGTAGCTTCTGAGCAGCGTCGCGCCTGGTGGTGGTCGAGATGACCCACGAGCAGATCGGTGGTGGGCTCCCCGAGCCGGTCGCGCCGCGCTGCACAGACCGTCACCCCGCGTGCCGCGGCGTGGCAATCGGCTCGAGCCGGGAACCGGGAGCGGCGCGTCTCGTCGCGCCCCCCGAGGGCGGCTGGGCCGTGCGCTGAGCTGCAGGTCGGGCGGGAATCGTCGAAGGGGGAGATGGGCCCATGGCCGCGGAGCGAGAGACAGAGGTCCCGGAGGCGCAGATCGCAGTCCACTGGCGCGAGGAGGGGTACGTCTACCCGCCCGCGAAGTTCATCGGGCAGGCGAACGCCTCCGATCCGGCGATCCTCGAGCGCTTCCGGGAGGACCGGTTCCCCGACTGCTTCAAGGAGTACGCCGAGCTGCTCGACTGGGACGAGTACTGGCACACGACGCTCGACACCTCGAACCCTCCCTTCTGGAAGTGGTTCGTCGGTGGCAGGCTGAACGCCTCGTACAACTGCGTCGACCGCCATGCAGCCGTCCGCCCCAACCAGGCGGCGCTCATCTGGGTGCCCGAGCCCGAGGAGGAGCGCACGGAGTCGATCACCTACCAGGAGCTGTACCGCAGGGTGAACGAGCTGGCGGCGCTGCTCCGGGACTTCTGCGGCGTCCGGACCGGGGACCGTGTCACCTTCCATCTGCCCATGGTCCCCGAGCTGCCGGTCGCGATGCTCGCCTGCGCGAGGCTCGGCGTCATCCACTCACAGGTCTTCGGGGGCTTCTCGGGCGCCGCGTGCGGGGGTCGCATTGCCGACTCGCAGAGCAGGATCCTCGTGACGATTGACGGCTACTACCGCAACGGCCAGCTCGTCGACCACAAGGTGAAGGCCGACGAGGCGATCGCACGTGCCAAGGAGGAGGGGGCCGAGGTCGACAAGGTCCTCGTCTTCCGCCGCCACGCCGGCCAGTACGCTTCCGCCAGCCCGATGGTCGAGGGGCGTGACTTCTTCGTCGACGAGATCATGCAGGATTACCGCGACACGCTCGTCGAGCCGGTGTCGATGCCAGCGGAAGCGCCGCTGTTCATCATGTACTCGAGCGGCACGACGGGACGGCCGAAGGGCTGCCAGCACTCCACCGGCGGCTACCTCTCCTACGTGGCGGGCACCTCGAAGTTCTACCAGGACATCCACCCCGAGGACACCTACTGGTGCGCCGCCGACATCGGGTGGATCACCGGCCACTCCTACATCGTCTACGGGCCGCTTGCGCTCGGGACGACGAGCGTGATGTACGAGGGCGTCCCGACCTACCCGGACGCCGGGCGGCCGTGGCGCATCGCCGAGCGTCTCGGGGTGACGACCTTCCACACCGCCCCGACGACGATCCGCATGCTCCGCAAGGTCGGGCCGGATGAGCCCCGCAAGTACGACTACCACTTCAAGCA
>JAKAOD010000098.1:0-5920 GCA_021823365.1 Actinomycetes bacterium
TTCTGCCAGTTCGAGAGGTAGAGGCTCGCAACCGACGTCGTCGTCGGCTGAGTGTCGCTCCCACTGGTGAGACGGATGTCGCGGAGCGGCCGTCCCATGACCTGAGCGGACGACGGGGCGACGGCCACGAGGCCCAGTAGGGCGAGGGCGAATGCCGCAGCGGTGACGGCGACAGACCGGACATGTGAGCGTCGGCGCATCAGGCCCCCGATCCCTCAGCTTTGTATTGTCAGCAAACAAAGCTTCTCGGTATTAGGGTAGTTACGCGCGCTGTGTGTGTCAAGAGGCACGCAGTGTCAGCCGCGGCAAGATCGTGAGCGGGGCGCCGGGTTGCCAGCCCGTGATCTTCGGGGCCGCGGCGCTCCTGCGCGATGCGGGTCACGTTGACGCTGGCTGCCCGCACACCGGAGCGCGGCCCCACCCCCTCGACCTTCGGTACTGAGACGGCGACGACGGGCCGGGCCATGAGCTCGCGCGCAGGACCCGCCGGTCAGAATCGCACCACGCGGCGATTGCGGCGGACGCGGAGGCCATGGAGGTCGGACGGCTCACCGCGAGTGGTCGCCGTGGACAACGGCGAGGGGGCGACATCGCCCCGCGAGCGCCGGGTGATGCGAGCGCGCGAGGATGGCACGTGATCCTGAGCACCATCTCGGACGTCGCCCAAGCGCGCAGCCAGATGGGCACCACGCTGGCCTTCCACATCGTGTTCGCCTGCTTCGGGGTGGCGCTGCCGACCGTCGTGATGCTGGCCCACTACCGAGGGCTCCGCCACGGCGACGCCGACGCCCTGTTGCTCGCCCGCCGATGGTCGAAGGTGATGGCGGTCCTGGTGGCGGTGGGCGCCGTCTCGGGCACCCTCTTGTCGTTCGAGATGGGCCTGCTGTGGCCGGGGCTGATGGGCAAGTTCGGGGGTGCGATCGGCATCCCGTTCAGCATCGAGGGGATCTTCTTCCTCCTCGAAGCGGTGTTCGTGGCCATCTACCTCTTCGGCTGGGACCGCCTGGCGCCGTGGTGGCACTTCTGGTCGCTTCTGCCCGTGGCGGTCTCGGGGATCCTGGGGGCCTGGTCGGTGGTGGCAGCCAACTCGTGGATGAACCAGCCCTCGGGCTTCAGTCTCAGCCACGGGCACGTCTACCGGATCGACCCCTTCGCCGTGTTCTTCAACAACGCCTCGTGGTACGAGGTGCCCCACATGGTGCTGGCCGCGTACATGGTGACAGGGTTCGGGGTGGCGAGCGTGTACGCGGTCGGGATGCTGCGGGGTCGGCGTGACCGCTACCACCGCCTCGGGCTCCTCATCCCCTTCGCCGTCGGCGCCGTCTGCAGCCCGCTCCAGATCGGCATCGGCGACACCGCGGCGCGGGCCATCGCGAAGCAGCAGCCGGCCAAGTTCGCGGCGATGGAGTACGTGGTGCACACGCGGACCCACGTCGCCGAGTACCTGGGCGGTGTGCTGCTCAACGGGCGCGTCGTCGGTGGGCTTCGGATCCCCGACCTCGACTCCTTGCTCGTCGGGTTCTCCCCCAACACCCGGGTGGTCGGGCTCGACAGCGTGCCGTCGGCGTTCCGGCCGCCGTTCCCGACCCTCATCCACCTCTCCTTTGACCTCATGGTGGCGATCGGGTTCGCGCTGCTCCTCTGGTCGGCGTGGTGCGCCTGGACCTGGTGGCGCACGCGGGGCTTGCCGACGCTGCGCCGCTCGACGACGCCGTTCCTCGTCGGCGTGGCGATGAGCGGGGTGGCGGCAACGCTCGCCATGGAGGCCGGATGGGTCGTGACCGAGGTCGGACGCCAACCGTGGATCGTCTACAAGGTGGAGCTGGTGTCCCAGGCCGTAACGACCTCGGGTGGCGTGACCTTCACGCTCATCGCCGTGCTCGTCATCTACCCCCTGCTCACCGCAGCCACCATCGCCACCCTCCTCGTCATGGCTCGCCGCTGGCGCAAGGAGCCCGACACGTCGGCGCTCGGCCCTCCTTACGGCCCGGGCGGGGAGCCGGCGCGCCTCGAGGTCGTCCCGTGATCGTCGACGTCCTCGCCGCGCTGCTCTGGCTCATCGTCACCCTCTACGCTTCGACCGGCGGGGCGGACTTCGGTGGCGGGGTGTGGGACCTCTTCGCCGGCGGCGACCGTCGGGGGGCCGCGCCCCGCCAGCTCATCGACCGCTCCATCGCCCCGGTCTGGGAAGCCAACCACGTCTGGCTGGTCATCATCTTGGTGGTGCTGTGGACGGGCTTCCCCCCGGCGTTCGGGGCGATCATGACCACACTGTTCGTGCCGCTCAGCATGGCCGCCTTCGGCGTCATCCTTCGCGGCAGCGGCTTCGCCTTCCGGGCGAGCGCGACCAGCCTGCGCTACCGCCGGCTGAGCGGCGCCCTGTTCGCCTCGTCGTCGCTCATCACCCCCTTCTTCTTCGGGGCGGCAGCGGGCGCCATCGTCACCGGGAAGGTGCATGCCGTGGCATACGGCGTCGACATCGTGGCCTGGACGTCCCCGACGGCGCTCACCTTGGGCGCCCTTTCCGTCGTGGCCTTCGCCTACCTGGCCGCCGTCTACCTCACGTGCGACGCCGAGCGGCACCAGACGGCCATGACCGAGTACTTCCGGCGCCGGGCACTGGCCTCGGGCGTCCTCGCTGGCGCGCTCGGCGGCCTGGCCGTCTACGAGCTCGACCAGAGCGCGCCTCGCATCGCCCATCACCTCACCTCCGGGCCGGGGCTCGGACTGCTCGTCGCGTCGGTTGTCCTCGGCACCGCCGTCCTCGCCGGGCTGGCCACGCACCGGATCGCCGGGCTGCGCTACCTTGCCGCCGCCACCTTCGCCACCATGCTCTGGGGGTGGGCGGCGGCCCAGTTCCCGGCGATGCTGCCTGGGACGCTCAGCCTCCGGGCGGCAGCCGCACCCACGGCCTCGCTCGTGACCGAGCTCGTCGTCGCCAGCGTGATGGTCGCCGTCGTGGCTCCCGCCTTCGTCCTCCTCTACCGGCTGTCCCAGCGCGGGACCCTGAGCGGCGGGCATCCGGAGCCGTGACAGCCGCCATCTGCCACGTGGATCTGCAGCGGTGGCCAGCCCGAAGGAGACCTGGCCGGCAAGGGGGACGGCGACACCGACCTGCATCCCGACCGCAGACGCCGACGGACACCGGCACGCGGCGACCAGTGCGGCATCAGGGTGACCACCGGTCCGAGCCTGACGACCACACCTGCAATCAACTTGCGCAAGTAGCTTGCGTAGTATCTTCCGCCGTGGCCCGTAGCTCGCTGATCGCCGAACAGGTGCTCGCGATCATGCGGCGCCCCGTCCGGCACTGCTGGACGCTCGACGAGCTCCAGGACGACCTCGTGCGTGGAGGTCGCGTGCCCAATCCGTCCTCGGTGTTCCGGGCCGTGTGCCGGCTCGAGCGGGCCGGGACCGTCGTTCGGGTGCCGCTCGGCGACGGACGTGGGCACTACGAGGTGGCGAGCGAGCACCACGACCACCTTGTCTGCGGCACCTGCCGCCGGGTGGAGCCGCTCGCCTGCTCGATCGTCGCCGACCTGCCGAGCCGGGTCCGGGCCTGGTCGGGGTTCCTCATCTCGGGTCACCAGTTCGTCCTGTCGGGGACCTGCGGCACCTGTGCCGGGAAGGGCCACGGGGCGCCCCAGCGCGGGCGCCGGAGGTCCGCGGCGCGGGCAGGAAAGAACGGCTCATGACGGGGATCCTGGCGACGATCAACCTGTGGAACCCGACCCACGTCGCCGGGTTCGCGATCGTGGGGACCGCCTTCGTCCTCGGAATGGTCCACGGTGTCACTCCCGACGAGCACACCTGGCCGATCACCTTCAGCTACTCGATCGGCGGCTACTCCACCCGGCGGGGTCTGCGCGCAGCGCTCATCTTCTCGTTGGCGTTCACCGTGCAGCGGGCGTTCGCCAGCGAGCTCGCCTATCTCGGCTTGTCCCGCGTCTTCACCTTCGCCTCGGTCGACTACGTCGTCTACCTCGTGGTGGGCGCCCTGATGGCGGCGGCCGGTGTCGTCATCATCCGGCGACGCCGGACCGTGCACCTCCACCTCCACCTCCCCTGGCTGCGAAGTCACCCGGCGGACGGTGACGGCACCGGCCAACGCCTCGACCTCAACGACCCCCGGCCGTGGATGCCCGCCGTGCACGGGTTCATGGCGGGATGGGGGTTCGGCGCCTTCGCCCTCATCATCTACACGGTCCTCGCCCCCGCCGAGCACAGCGCCGTCTGGGGCTGGGTCCCCGGCGCCTTCTTCGGGCTCGGCACGACCGTCGTCCAGATCCTGGCCGGAGGCCTCTTCGGCCTGGTCGCGTCCCGGCGGGGGCTCGATCCCGAGGCGATCCGACGCGTGGCCCTGCGCACGGCCGGCAACACGATGACCTGGGGCGGTGTCGCCTTCGTCGCTGGGGGCGCGTTCGGCCTGTCGTTCCCGGACGTCGCGGGCCTCAGCCTTGCCACCGGTGTCCACGTCCACAACCTGGCGCACCTCGGCATCGCGTTGGTCCTCGTCACCCTCTGCGTGGTCGGCGTCGGCCTCACGACCCTCGTCCGCCAGACCCGGGCAGAGGTGCGCGTGGTCAACGCAGCCGCGTCGCCTGGCGGCCGGGGATGCCCTCGAGGCTCGTGATCTCCTCGGCGGGCTCGCCGACGGCTTCGGATCCGCCGCCAGCCCACGGGGAGGACCAGCTGGAGGCTCTTCACTCCATCAACGACTACGTTCCGCACCTCCGCACGAGAGAGAAGCTGGACCACACGTCCCGACCCGTGAAGGTGAGCGAGCAGCGGCCGTCGCGGCAAGGCCGCCGCCCGCTCCAACTCGTGGTTCGCCGTGAAGGTGACGTGCTCCAACGCCTGCTCGCCGAGCGCCCGACCTCGTGACGGCCAACCGATGGCCCTGGGGGCCGACACCACGCGCCACCCGGACGTGGGCGACGGGTGCTCTCGCGGCGTGCCCGTCCCCGGTGTCGACGTCATTGCCCCGAACGGCCCCGGGTGACCGCTGACCCCTCGGGGGGAGGCATCGGGCCTACGCTTGGTTCATGGTGCTCGGCCTGCTGGCTTCCTGGGTCCTCGGCGGCCTCGTCATCGTCGCCGTCGCCGGCTCCACGGTGATCGTCACCGCGCTGCACGGGCGGCGGCACCTCTCCCGGCGCGCGCTGCCCCGCTAGCGTCGTGGCGGCCGCCGCAAGCGGGCGGGGGCCGCACCAGCCCAACCTGCCGCTCGATCGCGACGCGTCGGACCTCTCCCTGCTCTCGTGGAGGTTCTGGCTGGTCGTCGTCCTGGCTGGCATCGGGGCGGGGCTCGGCGCCGGGGTGCTCATGGCGATCCTCCACGCCGTCCAGCACCTCGCCTACGGCTACCGCCACGGCGACTTCCAAACCGGCGTCCGCCACGCGCCACGCTGGCGCCCGGTCGTGGTGCTGGCCGGCGCAGGCGTCGTCCTCGGCGCGGCGTGGGCCCTGCTGCGCAAGCTCGGCGGCCCGGTGCGGGGACTCGACGAGGCGGTGTGGGAGCACCAGGGACGGCTCCGGCCCCTCGACACCGCGGCGAACGCGCTCTTGCAGATCGTGGCGGTCGGCGCCGGGGCGACCCTGGGCCGGGAGGGGGCCCCAAAAGAGCTCGGCGCCAGCCTGGCGAGCAGACTGTGCGATTGGGCCGGCCTCAGCGCGACCGAGCGCAAGGTCCTCGTCGCCTGCGGAGCCGGGGCCGGCATGGCCGCCGTCTACAACGTCCCCTTCGGCGGCGCCCTGTTCGCCGCCGAGGTGCTGCTCGGAACCTTGGCGATGCCGGCGGTCGTCCCCGCCCTCGCCACCGCTGCGGTGGCGACGGGCGCCTCCTGGCTGCTGCTCCCGGATCGCCCCACCTACGACGTCGGCCACCTCCCGATCAGCGCCTCGCTCACGCTATGGGCCG
>JAKAOD010000098.1:5930-8961 GCA_021823365.1 Actinomycetes bacterium
CCTGCTCGCCGGGCTGATCGGCGCGGGCCTCGTCGTGGCGGTGGGGTGGGCAAAGGCCCGGGCGACCAAGGGGACGCGGACCGTTGGCACGGTCGCGGTCGCCTTTGGTGCCCTCGGCGCGGTGGCGATCGCTCTCCCCGAGGTGCTCGGCAACGGCAAGGACGTCGCCCAGCTGGCCTTCTCCGGCGCCCTCAGCCTGCCTCTCGTCGCCGTCATCGTGGTGGCTCGTCCCCTTGCCACCGCCGCCTGCCTGCGCGCCGGGGCGGTCGGCGGGCTGTTCACCCCGACCCTCGCCGCCGGTGCCCTGGTGGGGACCTTGGCCGGGCGAGCCTGGGAAGTGTTCCTACCGGCCGGGTCGGTGGCCGCGTTCGCGCTCATCGGCGCGGCGGCGCTCCTCGCCGGGGCGATGCAGAGCCCGATCGCGTCGGTGGCCCTCGTGGTCGAGCTCACCCACAGCGGCCTCGCCCTCCTCGTGCCGATCGCCCTCGCCGCAGCAGGCGCAACCGCCGTCTCCCGGGTCCTCGTGCCCGCCTCCCTCTACACCGCCGCCGGATGGTGGCACGCCGGCCACCCCCCACACGCCGCTCCAGCCCACCGACCATCCGGGCTCCGTTGAGCCTCGGCGGCGACCCGTTGAACTGGGTAGAGCGCGAGCGCGGCACGCTGCGGACGTCGGCGGCGAGCGCTCTTTCACCTGCTACCCGGTCCACAAGCCCGCCGATCACCGCTCCGGCGGCCCCTCGCGGCAGGCTCCCCCTTCGACCTCGAGGCAACCGCCACCAGCCGCGGCCATCATCGCCCCATGACGAGCACGGGATCATCGGCGATCTCCTCGCAGGTCCAGTACGCTTGCCCACGAGGCGCCTCACGTCGTAGCCCCGCTCGGCCTCGTCCGCCGGCGCCCCGACGTCGGCCTCGCTGGGCTTGGCTCGTCCTCGTCCGAAGCGGCGCCCCGCTCGCGCCGCCTCGTCACGAGAGCGCCCGCCGCACGTACTCGAGCGCGCGGCCGTCTCTGACCATCGCCGTCGAGACCCGCAGCACCCGGCAGCCCTCGATGGCGGCAAGGCTGTGCTTCTCGGCGTCCCGCTCCGCCCCGGCGCCTCGGACGTGGCGGCCGCCTGAGTGCAGGCCCCCGTCCACGTAGGCCGGGCTCCCCGCGGCGAAGGTGCGAAGGGGGCAGGCGCTCCCGGGTCTCACGACTGCGCGAGGCGGTAGACGCGGGCCGCATTCCCCGAGCAGATCGCCACCTGCTCCCCGTCCGTGCAGCTCGAGATGAGCTCCAGAAACGCGGAGGCGGCAGCGGTGTAGGAGCTGGCAATACGATCGATCGGCCAATTCGAGCCGTAGAGACACCGCCCGGGGCCGAACGCTTCGATGCACGTCTCCACCCACGGCCGCAGCGAGTCGATCGTCCAGCTCCGGTCGGTCATCCCGAGACCCGACAGCTTGCAGCTGACGTTCTCGGCCCCCGCCAGCACCCTGATTCCTTCCCTCCAGTGCGCGAAGTACTCGGCGTCCCGCTGACGCGGGTAGCCGATGTGCTCGAGGACGACCGTGAGTGCAGGGTGCCGTTCCGCGAGGTCCCGTCCCGCCGGCATCTCCTGCCACGCGCAGTCGAGGTCGAAGACCAGTCCCGACTCCGCGAGAGCCGCGACGCCGCGCTCGAAGCCCGGAGCGCTCGAGGCGTCCTTCAGGTACCGGGTCGTACCGAAGTCCCGCACTCCTCGGGCGAGGGCGCAGGCGCGTTCACCCGCCAGCCGATCCGCCACGTCAGGGGCGGCGAGGTCGACATGGGCGACGATCGCGTCGGGCAGTCCCTGCGACCGGGCCATCGCTTCGAGCCAATCGGTCTCTGCCCGGGGATTCTCGGAACGGGCGTCGGCCTCGACGTGGACCACCTTCGTGACGCCGGAATGGCGGCTCTCGGCGATGAACGCCCGGGGGTCGTACAGCGGCGACTTGATCTGATCGATCTCTCCGAGCACGGGATGCGGCTCGCCCGGGGAGAGCCAGGGGTAGCTGATCTCGCTCCGGCGGAGATCCCAGAAGTGCACATGGGTGTCGATCAGCTCCATGGCTCGTGCCTCCTACGATCTTTCCCGCAACCGTGCGGCAGTCACGCGGCGACCCCCGTCCCCCACACCTCGGGGCCACGTGGACCGGGGTCTCTATATGCGCGTCCGGAGGACACGGCGTGCCGCGCGGACGAGCGCCTCGTCGATCATGGTGCCGTCCTCGGCCTGCCAGACACCCCGTGCGTTCCGCTCAGCGCGCTCTGCCGCCGCGATCAGTGTACGAGCCCGCTCGACCTCCGCGGCCGTCGGCGTGAACACCTCGTTCACCACTCCGACCTGCTTCGGATGGATGCACGCCCGACTCCCGAACCCGAGGCGCTTGAGCGCGCGGGTCGACTCCGCCAGGCGGTCGAGGTCACTGAAGTCGTTCGACACCGGGCCGACGGGCGCGTCGATCCCCGCCACGGCGCTCGCGAGCACCACCTGGGCACGCGCCATGAGGAATTCGAGATCGTCGCTCCCCCGCTCGATGCCGAGCTCGGCGCCGAGGTCGTACTCGCCGAGCTGCAGCTGCCGGACTCGACGTCCGGCGGCGAGCGACGCGACGTTGTGCAGCCCACGTGCCGTCTCAACGAGGGGCATGAGCTCCAACGCGCCAACCCCCTGCTCGCCGGCCAGCGCGGCCAGGAGGGTCCCGATCTCGTCGAGCTCGGCGGGCGACGACACCTTGGGGACGCACACACCACACAGCGCAGGAGAGAAGACGGCCCGGAGGTCCAACGCGCCGAGACCACCGGGATTGATGCGCACCCAGAGCTCCGTGCCGTCGACGGGTCGCTGTCCAAGGGAGCTGAGCCACCCGCCGACAATGCCGCGTGCCCGCTCCTTGACCGCCGGGGCAACGGCGTCCTCGAGGTCGACGATCACCGCGTCTGCGCCACGACTCAGCACCTTCTCGAGCTTCTCGCCTGCGTCTCCGGGCACGTAGAGGTAGCTGCGCGGCGCACGCCGATCCG
>JAKAOD010000099.1 GCA_021823365.1 Actinomycetes bacterium
CGGCCTCGACCGGGTCGTGGTTGCCGTGGACGACGAAGCTCTCGATGCCGTCGGCGGCGAGGCTCGCCAGGCCGTCGCGGAAGCGAAGCTGCGCCCTGAGCCCTCGCTCGGCGCCGTCGTAGACGTCGCCCGCGACGAGGAGGAAGGCGGCCTCGCGGCCTCGGGCGAGCGCGACCAGCGCGTCGAAGGCCTGGAGCGACGCCTCTCGCAGCGCCTCGGCGACCCGGGGCGCGATCGCGTGCACGCCGTCGAAGGGCGTGTCCAGATGGAGGTCCGCCGCATGGACGAAGCAGAAAGACCGCGCCGTCGCCTCCGACACCGCGCCGGACACTACATGGAGGGTGTCATGCTGCTGCGGCGGACCTGGTGCCAGCGGCCCGGCTCGCCGGTGAAGTGCTCGGCCGATCCCCGGCGAGGTGCCGACGTAACCGACCAGCCTGCGAAAGTAAGCTCGCCGTGCCGGGAGGCGGGGAGGGCGAGATGGGGTTCGAGCTGAGCGAGGTGCTGTCGGCGAGGGCGGGCGAGCACCTCCGTCTCTACGGGGAGCACGTCAACCCCCAGCTCGTCCGAGTGCTCCGGACGATCGGGTTCGACCGGCGCTACGTCCGCGGCGAGGGGTGCTACCTGTACGACGCCGACGGCCGACGGTACCTCGACTTTCTCGCCGGGTTCGGCGTGTTCGCCCTGGGCCGCAGCCACCCCGCGCTGAAGAAGGCGCTGCACGAGGCGCTCGACGCCGACCTCCCGAACCTCGTGCAGATGGACGCGCCGCTGCTCGCGGGCGTGCTCGCGGAGGAGCTGCTGAGGCGCACGCATCCGGGGATGGGAAGGGTCTTCTTCACCAACTCGGGCGCCGAGGCGGTGGAGGCGGCCGTGAAGTTCGCCCGTTGCGCCACGGGGCGCCGGCGGACGCTGCACTGCGACCATGCCTTCCACGGCCTCACCCACGGCGCCCTCTCGCTCAACGGCGGGAGGGAGTTCCGCGAGGGGTTCGGCCCGCTGCTCGAAGGCTTCGACGAGGTGCCGTTCGGGGATGCCGACGCGCTCGAGCGAGAGCTGCGCAGGGGCGACGTCGCCGCCTTCGTCGTCGAGCCGATCCAGGGCAAGGGGGTGAACGTCGCGCCCCGCGCCTACTGGGACGCCGTCCAGGAGCTCTGCCACCGTCACGGCACGCTGCTCGTCGTGGACGAGGTCCAGACGGGGCTCGGCCGCACCGGGCGGCTATGGGCGCACGAGCACTGGGGCCTCGTGCCCGACGTCCTCACGATCTCGAAGGCGCTCTCCGGCGGTTACGTGCCGGTAGGGGCGATGATCTGCTCGACTGAGGTCTCCGACCGGGTCTACTCCTCGATGGACCGCGCCCTCGTCCACTCCTCGACGTTCAAGAACAACGTGCTTGCGATGGTCGCCGGCCTCGCCACGCTCCAGGTGATCGACGACGAGGACCTCGTCGATCGGGCGCGGCGGACCGGCGACGCCCTGGCGAAGGGGCTCGCCCCCCTGCTCGACAGGCACGAGCTCTTCCAGCTCGTCCGGGGCGAAGGGCTGATGGTCGGCCTCGTGTTCGGCCCCCCGGCCTCGGGCGCCGGCCGGGCACGGTTCCGGCTCGTCGAGCTGGCGCACAAGGGCTTGTTCTCCCAGCTGGTCGTCGGCCCGTTGCTCCAGCGGCACGGGATCCTCACCCAGGTCGCCGGGGACGCGATGAACGTCGTCAAGCTGCTCCCGCCACTCGTCGCGGGCCAGGAGGAGGTCGACACGTTCGTCGAGGCGCTCGACGACGTGCTCGCGGCGGCGGCGAAGGGCACGGCTCTGGTCGGGCTGGCGACGAGCCTCACACGAGGCGCCCTCCGCCGGGACCGCTGAGCCCCGGACGCCGGTGAGTGCGCGGGCACGCGCGGGCCGCGCGCGTCGCCGCGTCACCGCCTCGCCGCTCGCGCCGGCCCTCCTCGCCGCCGGCACGCTTCTCGCGGCGTGCGGCTCGCCGGCGCCTCCGAGCGCCACGGGGACGGCGGGCGGCACTCCGGTGACCGCCGCTCCGGCCCCGGCGACGTCGGCGGGCGCGACGTCGGCGGCTGTCGCTCGGAGCGCCCCGACCACCGTGTCGTCGACCCAGGCGACGACGGTCCGACCGGCGACCTCGACCCCGCTGCCAACGCCGTCGTACGTTCCTGGCACGAGACCGGGTGGCTCGCTCGCCACCCTCGGGCCCGTCGAGCGGCTCGTCCTCGCGCCCCTCCCGCAGGGCGCGCTCGCACCCGGCACGGCTTCGGCTCCAGGCGAGCTGGCCCCCGACGGGGTCGACGTCGCCTTCCGGGAGTTCGGGTCCGGCCCGGACCTCGTCCTCCTCGCGGGCGAGCACGCCTCGATGAGCTCCTGGGGCTCGCGGCTGCTCGCCGCGCTCGGCGCAGACTTCACGGTCGTGACGCCCGACCTGCCCGGGTCGGGCTACTCCGGCGGGGCCGGGGGCGTGCGCGACGCCGGGCAGGAGGCCGATCTCGTGGCCGCGCTCTGCGCCGCCCTCGGGCTCGACCGCCCGACCGTGCTCGGCTGGGGCCTCGGCGGGCAGGTCGCGTTGGCGATGGCCGAGCGCCACCCGGGAATCGCGGGTCGGCTCGTGCTCGCCGACACCTCGGGCGGGGGTCGGGGCTCCGTGCGACCGGCCGCAGCGGTCGCCGCCGTTCTCGCCTCGCCGACCTCGACCAACGTCGACATCGCCACGGTGCTCTTCCCGCCGACCGCGACCGGGTCCCAGGCGCAGTGGCTGCAAGGGGTCGGCCAGCTGCCGACGGACGACCTCACCGCCGCCTCGGTCGTCCAGCAGGCGGCGCTCGAGCGTGCCGCGATGCGAGACGGGTCGCTGGCGCGTGGCCTCGAGCGAGTCGACATCCCCGCGCTGGTCGTCGTCGGCTCGCTCGACGAGGTCTTCCCCCCGGCGAACGCCGGCGCGCTGGTCCGCTCGCTGCCCCACGCGCGCGAGCTCGTCTTCCCCGGCGCCGGCTACGCGAGCATCGTGCAGGACGAGCCGGAGTTCCTCGTCGCGCTCGAGAAGTTCGCAGGCCTCGGCGGCGGCTGAACGCCGTCGGCGGGCGCGCTCGCGTGACCTGGCGGCGACACCGCCGAGACGACCGGCTGGGCAGCCGCAGCAGGATCCACTCGCCAGGTGTGGCTCTCACCCTCACCCCGGAACTTGGAAAACGGCGCCCATAGCGAGGGGAGCAGGCGGACGAGCCCCGGCCCCGCCCCACCGGGTCCGGGCCATTCGTCGACCGGGCCAGACCAGCTCACGTCGCTCACGCGCGCACCGCGCAGCATGACCCGAGGTCGAACACCGGTCGACACGGGCGCGACCACGAGGGTGCCGTCGGCGGCGACGGCGAGTGTGCGGCCGTTGGACGAGAACGACACCGAGGTTGCTCCCGTGCAGCCCACCCCGGCACAGCGCGGCAGAGACTCGGCCGACCACTTGCCCGTTCCCAGGGAGAGCAAGCCGGCACCACTCCTACCTGCGGCAAAAGCCACGAGCTGGCTGCTGGAAGCGGCTGCCGAAGCCCGCAAGTTGTCCCACAGGGCGCGGGGCGGGCGGGGCAAGAAGAGCCCGACCGAGCGGCCGACCGGGCTCCACCACTGGAGGGAAGGGGGCGGTGGCGCGCACTGGGTGCCGGCCTCTTGGAACAAGACCTTGCCGTCCGGCCCCGTTCCCAAGAGCTCTTCGTCGATGGCGCAGCGAGGGGCGAACTTCGCCGCAGCGATGGCCAGGCCGGCCGTCACGGGCTGGGCACCGGGCAGCAGCGGAAGGGTGAGGCCTTGCACCTGCGGCTCGTCACAGCCCCCGTTGGTGAAGGCGAGTGCCCCCGGCACTGCTACGAGGTCCGTGCCAGGCTCGCAGGGCAGGCCACCGGGGGCCGCGGCGACCGCCTTGAGGGCACCCGTGGCCGGGTCAGCCTCCACCAAGATCGGGCCGCTGCCGCGCATCCATTGCGGTGTGGGTGGCAGCTGGCAAGCCGCCGTCGGCTGGGACCCGTAGTCGCTGAGCCAGAAGTACAGCCGGGCACCCGGGCCGGACGAGGGTGCCCATGCCGGCCCGGCCAGCTCGACTTGAGGGACGCCCCGGGAGCTGGACGCGCACCCGGCCGGCACGCTGAGCAACATGCGCTCCCGGCCGGTCACCGGGTCGATCACCCCGATCCCGTTGGCATCCCGGAACGCGATGAGCCCGCCGCTCGCCGCCGCCGGCGCGCCCGCCTCCCTGACCGGCAGGACGCCCGGCAAGGTCAGACCCGCAAGCGAAAGTGCCGCGCCGGCCACGAGCACCCGCGCCCGGCCACAGCCAAGAGATGCAGGGCTCCGCTTTGGCCGGATGAAAGTCCTGGTGCAGCTCATGTGCTCAAGGCTCTCTGCCGTCGCGTCGTCGATGAATCCCGCTTCATCCAGTCGTCTTCGTCGGCCCGCCTGGCCCGGGCGTGCCCGGCGGGAAGCGGACCGTCGGGCTGTCCCAGTGGCTGAAGGTGGCGACGACGGGGACTCCCGCGCACCCGCGCGAGCTGCAGGTGATCACGAGCGGCAGCCGGTCCCTCGCGGCGAACCACGCGGTGACGAGCCCGACGCTGAAGCTGCTCGTCGACGTCCCCTGGCGGGTCCTCATGACGAGCCGGCCGCGGACCCCTTCAGCGCGGGCGCCGTCGACTCGGCGCGTGCCGGCCAGGACCGGGTGCTCGAGGTCGAGGAAGGGGAAGACCTCGGCGTCGTAGGTGGTCAGGCTCTCCGCCGAGCACTGCGCGGCGGCCGCCGACGGCGCCCCGCGCTGGTTCCAGAAGCACGCCCGCCGCGGCGAGAGAAGCGTGTAGACGTAGCCGATAGGTGCCCCGATCTGGTAGCGCTCGACGGCACGTGTGGACCCGGGGGTCTGGATCACCCAGTAGAGGGCCGGGAGTAGGGGGGACCAGGAGAGCTCGAAGCTGTGCTGGCTCCGGGCGGCGCGGTAGCCGGCCTTCAGCAGGGAGGAGGCGCTTCCCGACGAGGCGGCGATTCCCGCGACAGCGCTCCCCCCAGCGGCCGCGAACAGCGCGAGCCAGGCGATCGCGGCAACAAGGGGGACAACCCATCGACGGGCCACAGGCGTCATCCAGAACCTCCGACGATCTCGTGGTGAACTGTAACCCGTCCCAGGAGAAACGGCACGTGCTGCCACTTGTCCTCCTGGCGCGTCGAGATCGATCCGAATCCAGCCTCAATGAGCGCTGCCGAATCTGCCCGTCAGGTCATCACGAAGTCCAGCCGGACCGTCGAGCTCGCGTGCACGGCGGCGAGCCGCAGCCGCTCCGCCGCGAGACCTGGCTGCTCGGCGGCGTCGACGATGAGCGACACCACGGTGTCGCTCGGCGCGCGCGCCAGCTCCCCGTCGCGCCGTCCACCCGGGCAGCATACGAGCGGGCGGCGGCACCCGCAGCTCGAGCAGACGACCTCGTCGTTCACGGCGTCTCTCCTGCGCGCAGCAACGGGTCGAGACGCCAGTCAGGGTGCTCCTGCTCCAAGAGCCGCAATTGGTAGGGGTTGTCGAACAGGGCGAGCAAGGTGCCGTCGGCTCGCGTGAGGACCCTGGTGCCCCGAACGCGGCGCAGTTGCTCGGCAGTCGGCCGATCGGTGCTGCGGGCAGCCTTGTAGGGGGCGGGGGTGAGGTCCGCCTCTGCGCCGAACTCGTCGGCAAGGCGGTAGGCGAAGACCTCGAACTGCATCGCGCCCACCGCGGCCAGCACCGGCGCAGGGTCGCCGTCGGGATCGCGCAGCACCTGGACGACGCCCTCGCGCTCGAGCTGGACGAGACCTCGGTGGAACTGCTTGTGGCGGCCGGTGTCGCGGGGCCGCGCCGACACGAACAGCTCGGGTGCGAACGTGGCGATCGGCGGGAAGGCCACGGGCTCGCCATCGTAGAGGGTGTCACCGATCTGCAGGCCGCTGGCATTGACGAGGCCGACGATGTCCCCGGGAAAGGCCACGTCGATGGTGTCGCGCGCGGCGCCGAAGACCGAGGCAGCGTACTTGGTCGAGAACGGCCTGCCGGTCGGACCGTGTACCAGGGTCATGCCCCTCACGAAGCGTCCGGAGCAGGCCCGGACGAAGGCGACGTGGTCGCGATGGGCAGGGTTCATGTTCGCCTGGATCTTGAAGACGAAGCCCGCAAAGGGAGCGTCGATCGGGCGGAGCAACCCGTCGTCGTCGAGGCGCGGCGACGCCGGGGGGGCGAGGTCCACGACGGCGTCGAGGAGGTGGTGGACCCCGAAGTTCGTGAGCGCCGAGCCGACGAACAGCGGGCTCGACTCTCCGGCGAGGAACGACGCCACGTCGAGAGTCGCCCCGATCTCGTCGAGCAGGGCCGTCGAGTCGCGGGCCTCCTGCCAGGCATCGCCTTCCTCGGCAGCGGCCCGTCCAGGATCCAGGCGCTCCTCGGGGACGGCCGTGGCGCCGTGCGCGCTACGCCGGTAGCGGACGAAGCTGCCGTCGCGGCGGTCGAGGACGCCGCGGAAGTCGCCTGGCATCCCGACCGGCCACGTCACCGGCGTGGTCCGCAGCCCGATCTGGGCCTCGATCTCGTCGAGCAGATCGAGCGGGTCGCGACCGGGCCGGTCGTACTTGTTCAAGAACGTGAGCACCGGGAGCGACCGGGCACGGCACACCTCGAACAGCTTCAACGTCTGCGGCTCGACGCCCTTGGCCACATCGAGGACCATGATCGCCGCGTCGGCCGCGGCGAGCACCCGGTAGGTGTCCTCGGAGAAGTCACGGTGCCCGGGTGTGTCGAGGAGGTTGACGACGTGGTCGCGGTAGGTGAACTGCAGCACCGTCGAGGTGATCGAGATGCCCCTCGTCTGTTCCAGCGACATCCAGTCCGACGCCGCCCGCCGGCGTCCTGCGCGGGCTCTCACCGCCCCCGCTTCTGCCACCGCCCCGGCGTACAGGAGGAACTTCTCTGTGAGGGTGGTCTTGCCGGCATCGGGATGGCTGATGATGGCGAACGTGCGGCGACGCGCCGCCTCGACCGGCACCGCGACGTCAGCCGCGAGCCCCAGGCTCACCTCAGCACCGTCTGGCGGTGCCGCCGCGCCTCACGCTGCAGCATGTGGGCCATCGCCTCCACCGCCTCGAGGGGCCTGCCGGTGAGTGCGGGCGAGAGGAGTCGAACCTCCACCCCCGAAGGGACCGGGACCTAAACCCGGCGCGTCTGCCGTTTCGCCACGCCCGCGTGCGCCTGGGCAACGAGGGTAGCCGGATCGGGACTTCGGCTGTGGCGTGAGGTGGCCGGAGCCGGTCTGTGTCCTTCCAGCCAGGCGCCCCGCCCGCGCACGGGGCGCCTGACCCCCGGCGCCGGTCCTTGCCGCCGCGGGAGCGGCGGGACCGCCGCACGAGGGCGGTGCGCCGCACCGGTAACCTTTGCGCATGCGCAGAGCTTCGATCACCATCCCGCCGGCGCTGCCGGCGGTCGCGGTCGCCGCGGGGTCGAACGACCCGTCCGGCGACGTCTACCAGCGGCTGCTGAAGGAGCGGATCATCTTCCTCGGCACGCAGGTCGACCAGACCTCGGCCAACCAGATCTGCGCCCAGCTGCTGCTGCTCGAGGCCGAGGACCCCGAGCGGGACATCAGCCTGTACATCAACTCGCCGGGCGGCTCGGTGACCGACGGCCTCGCCATCTACGACACGATGCAGTACGTCCACTGCGACGTCTCGACGATCTGCCTCGGGCTCGCGGCGTCGATGGGCCAGTTTCTCCTGTGCGCCGGCGCGCCGGGCAAGCGCTACGCGTTGCCGCACTCGCGGATCTTGATGCACCAGCCCTCCGGCCAGATGCAGGGGCAGGCGGCGGACATCGCCATCCAGGCTGAGCAGATCATCTACCTGAAGCGGATGATGGCGGAGCGCATCGCCTTCCACACGGGCCAGCCCGTCGAGCGGATCGAGGCCGACTCGGACCGCGACCGGTGGTTCACGGCCCAGGAGTCGCTCGACTACGGCTTCATCGACCGGGTCATCGACCGCTCCGCTTTGAAGGCCGTGCCCGCCTCCTGACGCCGGGCCCGCGCCGGTCCGGGCGAGCGGGCGCGGTCGCCCGCTCCCGGTCCGGGCGGTGAGGGGGCGTAGGAGCTCGGGCGACCCGGCGCTCTACTGGCGGTTCTGTCCCGTGAGGCTTCCCGCCGCCACGCCGTCGTGGCTGGCGTCCCCTCGCCAGGTCGGCCACGCCGGTGCCGTCGCCGGCGGGTCGGGGAGCGAGTAGTCGATCAGTCGGCCGGTGCCGGTGACCTGGTGCGGGCCGCCGCAGGACTCGAAGAGGTGCCAGCCCGCTGCGCCGCCCTCGCCGGGCAGGTCGGCGACCGTGACGGCGTTCTGAAGCGAGCAGGTGTTGATCGGGTGTGCCGTGCTTGCTCCGAACATGAAGGCGCCGGTCGCGCCGCTCAGCGCGTAGAGCCCGCTGGCGGAGCCGACGACCACGTCGTTGCCGGCGGACCCGTCGAGGTCGGCGAGCACAGGTGACGCGAAGTCGTTCGGACCGCCGAGGGTCGCGCGCCAGAGCTGTTGGCCGGTGCCCGACCACGCGTAGACATACGACGTGCCGACCGAGTCCGACACCGTGCAGGCGACGCACCACGAGGTGTCGACGACGTCGGGGGTGGAGCTCCCCGGGAGCGTGCCGATCGCCGGGGAGCCGAACACCGGCCCGGCGGTCGCGACCGGCCACCCCGGCACACGGGCTCCGTTGTCGGCGTAGTAGGCGAAGACCTTGTCCGAGGCCGCCGTGTACGGCGGGGGGTAGCCGAAACCGGTGCCCACCACGACCGCCGGTCGCCCGGTCGAGTTGATGACGCCGATCGCCGGGCTCGACCAGATCGTCTGGCCGTTCTCGCAGTGCTGCCAGGCGATTCGGGGCGCG
>JAKAOD010000100.1 GCA_021823365.1 Actinomycetes bacterium
TCCGATCCGGTGTCGCCGGCGAGTTTGGCGCACCAGAGCCTTGACCGGTAGAGATGCCGACGGCAGACTCGGCGGCGATGACCCTTCCGGCCCCAAGCGGCGTCCTCTCGGTCGTGCAGACGCCGTTCGACGATTCCGGGGACATTGACGAGAGCGCACTGCGCCATGAGATCGACTGGGCTTTCGAGTGCGGCGTCGACGGGCTGACCGTCGCGATGGTGTCGGAGATCCTGCGCCTCGATCTTGCCGAGCGTCACGAGCTCGCCGCCATCGTGTGCGACGCGGCGTCAGGACGGGGACCGGTCGTGGTGAGCGTCGGTGCCGAGAGCACACGCGCGGCTGTCAGGCTCGCTGAGCATGCGGCGAGAGTCGGCGCGTCGGCGGTGATGGCGATCCCGCCGCTATCAGCATCACTCGGGTCGGCGGACCTCGAGTCCTATTACCTCTCGATCCTCGAAGCAACGCCGCTCCCGCTCGTTGTGCAGGACGCGAGCGCGTACGTCGGCGGGGCGCTGCCAGTCGGCCTGTTCGCCCGGCTGCACGAGCACGATCCAGATCGGGTGTGCTTCAAGCCCGAGGCCGTGCCGCTCGGCCCGCGCCTCTCCGAGCTCCTCGACGCTACCGGCGGCCGGGCCAAGGCCTACGACGGGTCCGGGGGGATCGCGTTGATCGACACCTTCCGACGCGGCATCGTCGGCACCATGCCGAGCACCGATCTGTGCTGGGCGATCGTCCGGCTGTGGGAGCACCTCGAGGCGGGAGATCTCGATTCCGCGTACCGCCTCAGTCAACCGCTGGTCGCGCTGGTGGCGATGCAGACCAGCCTCGACACCTACGTCGCCATCGAGAAGTACCTGCTCGTCCGCCAAGGCATCTTGCGGAATGGAGCTTGCAGGCAACCCTCGGGCTACCACCTGGACGAGCTGACGACGAGGCAGATCGACGCCTACCTCGCCCTGCTGTGCGCGGCCGTTGAGGAACGGCCGGCGAGCAGTTCGGCGCCCAGGTGAGACGGCGCCTTCGCTCGGCGTGTCTGACGATGGCTCGGGCGCCGACACGCACTGGTCGAGCGTCAGGCGATACCGTGCCGGCGCCCGCAGCGCCTTGACGCCGGGTGGGGCAGCGGCAGGCTGGGGGCACCCGGCGGGAGATGGGTGCCGGCGCCGAGGGCTGACGCCAGACGGGCCGCTGGACGTGGCGTCGCTCGCCCGACCGTGCCGCGGGGTCGCGGTCGGCCACTTGAGCGGCCTGTGCGATCCGACGACGTTCACCGCGTAAGCCGTGGCCGCGCACTGCGATCACCAGGCGTAGGGAATCACCGACACCTCGTCCCAGGTGACGATGAGGAAGTCCTGCGGTGTCCAGCCGAGGACCGCCAGCGAGTGCCCGGCGACCTCGCTCGTCTGGGAGATCGGCGGGTCGAGCGTCGTCGACAGCGTGAGGGACTCGGGGAGCACGATCGTCGCGTAGAGAGCGCCGCCCGCTCCGATCGCCCGCTTGGTCGTTGTGAGATCCTACGGGTTCACGTCGCTCCAGCCGGCGATGCGCGTCCCGAGCAGCCCGGCCGGCCGCGCCCAGGCGTGCAGCAGCTGGGAGTCCGTGAGCCCCGAACCGCTCCCGCCGCTCAGCGCGCTCCATTCCGAGAGCGCCTCGTTCGTCGTCATCCTCGGGACGAACCTTCGACCCCTCGCACCCGTTCTGCCTGCTCAGCCCAGCTTTACGGTCGATGCCGTACCTAGTTAATGCGGAAGTCCGGTCTTTGTCTCGGCAATGGCGCTCGACCCGCTTGACACCCAACGCGAACGTCAGTGGGAGGGACTACCCGCCTTGCGGCGCAGTGTCTCTGGCGGAGGCGCTCGCCTGGGGAGCCGCCGTCAGGGATCGCTCGAGGACCTGGGCGACATCGAGCACCGAGACCTGGTCCGCCTTGCCTGCCGCCTTGACCGCGTCGTCGAGCATGATGTTGCAATAGGGACACGCCGTCGACACGATTCCCGCTCCGGTGGACAACGCCTCTTCGGTGCGGTTGACGTTGATGCGCGTTCCGGTCTGTTCTTCCATCCACATCCGCGCCCCACCGGCTCCGCAGCAGAAGCCGCGCTCGCGGCAGCGCTCCATTTCGACCCTCTGCAGACCGGACACCGACGCGAGGACATCTCGCGGCTCGTCGAAGACCCGGTTGTGTCGTCCGAGATAGCAGGGGTCGTGGTAGGTGACACGTTCGTCCATCTGCCCCTTCGCCAGAGCTCCTTCCTGCACGAGACGCGCGAGCAGCTGGGAGTGGTGAACGACATCGAAGCGTCCGCCAAGGGCTGGGTACTCATTCGCGATCGAATTGAAGCAGTGTGGACAGGAGGCGATGACCTTGGAGACGCCGACTTGGCCTAGGGTGGCGATGTTCTGCTGAGCTTGCATCTGGAAGAGGTACTCATTGCCGAGCCGGCGCGCCGGGTCGCCGGTGCAAGACTCGGCCGGGCCGAGGATCGCGAAGCCGACGCCTGCTCGATGTAGCAGACGGGCGATCGCCTGGGTGGTGCGCTGCGCGCGCTCGTCGAGCGCCCCGGCGCAACCGATCCAGAACAGGTACTCGATTCCCTCTGGCATCGAGTCGGAAACGACCGGGATCTCGAAGTCGAGAGCCTCGGTCCAGGCGAGGCGCTTCGAAGGTCCGAGGCCCCAGGGGTCGCCGCGGTTCTCGATGTTGCGCAGCATCCCGCTCGCTTCGGAGGGAAAGCTCGATTCCATCAGCACCTGGTGCCGCCGCATGTCGACGATCGCGTCGACGTGTTCGATGTCGACCGGGCACTGCTCGACGCAGGCGCCGCAGGTCGTGCAGGACCAGAGCACGTCGGGCTCGATGACGTTCGGCACGAGCGGGGTCAGGGAAAGCGGCGCACCGTCTTCGCCGGATTGCGCTGCCGCCGCCCTGCTCGACGAGGGGGCAGTGGTCGGCGCCCGGCTCTGCAGGCGCTTTTGCAGGAGCCTCGGCGCGGCCGCGAACAGCTCGTCGCGCAGCGCCATCACGACGAGCTTCGGCGACAGTGGCTTTCCCGTCGCCCAGGCCGGGCACTGGCTCTGGCAGCGGCCGCACTCGGTGCAGGTGGCGAAGTCGAGCATCTGCTTCCAGGTGAACTGCTCGATCACCCCGACGCCGAAGGTCGCGTCTTCGGCGAGGTCCTCGAAGTCCATCTGCGGCGTCGTCTCCAAGGCGCCAAGGGCGCGGGGCTGGCGAGAGAACGCGACGTTTATTGGCGCGAGGAAGATGTGGAGGTGCTTGGAGTAGGTGACGAGGACAAAGAATGCGAGGATGACGCACAGGTTGGCGTCGAGGAACACGGTCTCGAGCACCCGGTTCGTGCCCACCCCGAGCGGACGCAGTGCCCTACCGATGCCGTGGGAGGCAAAGGCCCACCAGCCGTAAGGGAAATCACCGGTGTTTGTCTGGGCAGCACGGTAGAGCAGGAGGGTAGCGATGACGAGGAAGATCATCCCGAGGACGAGCCAGGCAAGGACGTTGTGCGATCCGAGGAACCGTGACCGTCGTTTGATCCGGTGAGGGTCTTGGAGGAGGCGGATCGCAGCAAAGACCCCGAGGGAGACGAGCACCGCGCAGGCGAAGAAGTCCTCCAGGAAGCCGACCACGGCCAGGTGGCCGATGCCCGGAACAGCGAACTTTGGACGAAATGCCGCGCCGAACGCCTCGACGATCGTGAGGAGCAGGACGATGAAGCCCCAGAACGTGAAGGCGTGGGCGAGCCCGGGAAGCGTCCATCGCAGCAGCCGCCGTTGGCCGATCACCTCGCGCACCTCGGCATAGAGCCGGCGTCCCCAGCTCGAGAAGCGCTCGGGGGCCGGCTGACCTGCGGCGATCAGCCTGCCGAGCTGCCACAGCCGCCTGCCGGCAAGCACGAGGCAGGCGGCGGCAACCGCCATGACGATCGGGTAGCGGCTAAGCATCGAGGGCGGCTGTAGGGATGCCGCATCTTCGTGCAGGACGGTTCGCGACGGAAGGTTCCGGATGGCAGGTCGACCTCGATGCCCTCCGGGCGCCACCACCCGGGCCCTCCGTAGCACCTGGCCCTGAATGACGGTTCTGATACCAACTCACGACAGAGCCCCGGCCTCGACCACTAAGAGCGCGACGCGAGCGCCTCGATGAGCCTCGGCAGCACGACGGTGACGTCGCCGACCACGCCGAGATCGGCGATCGAGAAGATCGGAGCCTGAGGGTCTTTGTTGACGGCGATGATGTGCCTGGCGCCCTTCATCCCGACGAGGTGCTGGGTGGCACCAGAGATGCCGCAGGCGATGTAGACGTCCGGTTTGACGATCTTGCCAGTCTGTCCGACCTGGTGGCTGTAGGGAACCCATCCGGCGTCTACGATCGCCCGCGACGCACCGGCGGCGCCGTGCAGCAGGCGAGCCAGCTCCTCTACGAGAGCGTAGTGCTCCGCCGAACCGAGGCCCCGGCCGCCGGACACGACGACCGCCGTCTCGTCAAGGCTCGGTCCCCGACGCGTCTCGGCGTGGCGCTCGATGATCCGGGCGTCGGCGGCAGCAGTCGTCGGCGGCTCGAGACGCACGACCTCGGCGGCTCGGTCCGCGGAGGCCTCCGCAGCGAAGGACTTCGGCCGCACGACATAGATGCCAGGTCCCGCACCGGTGAACCGCGCGCGCACGATCTCGGTACCGCCGAAGATCGCATGCTCGCTGACGAGGGCACCATCTTGGACCCTGAGACCGTTGACGTTCGTCAGCACCGGCCGGTCGAGACGGGCAGACAGGCGGGCAGCGATGTCTCGTCCGTCGTAGGACGTGCCGATGAAAAGGGCGTCCGGACCGCGGCCGGCCACGATCTCGCCGGCGAGGGCGGCGGCGACGCGTGGCCCGGGCAAGGAGTCGCCGAGGTCGCCGAGATCGATCAGTCGGCCTGCACCGTGGGCGCCGACCTGCTCGGCAATCGTAGAGGCAGCAGGACCGTAGGTGACTGCCTCGACCCGATCGGCGAGGCCCCGGGCCGCAGTGAGCAGCTCGAGGCCAACGGGCGCGGGCTTGCCGCCGCTCTGCTCGACAAGCACCCAGACCGACGCCAGGGCCGCCATCAGATCACCTTCCACTCGTCGAGCATGGCGATGATCCGAAGATGGGCCTCGCCCTCGTCGACGATGACCTCGCCAGCTGATCGCCCTTCTACCGGTTCGACGGAGATCACCTGCTGTCGGGCTCCGGCAGCACCCACCGTGGAGGGATCGAGCCCGAGGGCGGCGAGGTCGAGCTCCTCGACCGGCTTGGAGCGGGCGCTCATGATGCCCTTGAAGGACGGGTAGCGGACTTCGACGACGCCGGCAGTGACGCTCACCACCGCAGGTAGCGGGCAGCTCACCTCGTCGTATCCCTGCTCGGTCTGGCGCTGGACCTTTAGGACCTCGCCGTCGAGCTCGACGTGCTTGGCAAAGCTGACCGAGGGGAGACCGAGCAGCTCGGCGATCTGCACGGGCACGGTCCCGGTGTAGCCGTCGGTCGACTCGGTCGCGGCCAGTATGAGCTGCGCGCCGCTGCGACGGGCCGCAGCGGCGAGAACCTTGGCCGTTGACAACGCGTCGGAGGCCGCGAGCGCGTCGTCTGACACGAGGATCGCCTTGTCTGCCCCCATCGCCAACCCGGTACGGAGTCCTGCCTTCTCCCCGTTCGGCGCCATCGACACAAGCGTCACCTCGCCCCCGCCAGCCTGCTCGACCAATCGAAGCGCGATCTCGACGCTGAAGCTGTCAGAGTCATCAAGCACAGGGGCACCCTCCCGAACGAGGGTGCCCCTGGCCCGGTCGATGCGCTGGGGAGCATCCGGGCTCGGGACCTGCTTCACGCATACCGCTACATTCACTGCATCGTTCCCCTCTGAGCGGCCTGCCTCGCCGGCTTCGGGCGGGCGAGACTGCACTCTATCGTCCTTTCCTCAGGTGGAGCTCCGGCCTTCTCGTGGAAGTCGCGCGATCGTCCCATCGCGTCATTCAAAGCGCATGAGCTTGCAGCAGGTCCAGGCTGATCCAGCTTCGGCAGTCCCGGTCGCCTGGCGTCGCGTACCAGGGCCTGCGGCAAGGCGGGGCGTCGCCACAAGGCCAGCCCAGCCGAGTGCGACGGGCGCCATCACGAGTTGAGGCGTGCCGTCGGCGGGCTACGGTCTCCCAGCGGCTCAGCGAAGCCGCGCCCTACCAGGAATGCATCGACCGCCCTCGGCGCCTTGAGCGTCTCATTGCGGAGATAGTCTGTCTCTCTGCCTCTGCAGTCGAGACCGCCTCTGTCAGCTCCGGAGCTGTCAGGGCACGGACCGCCGAGGTGGGAGGGTTGGGACGAAAGAGCTCAGCGAGAAGTGCGGAACGGCATCAGGTCGGGGCAATGACACCGGTGGTGTCGGCGTTGGGATGATCTGGCGACGCGCGTATTCGCGGCGCGCGTGAAGGGGCGAGTCAGCCATGGCACCCACCAACCCACCTACCCGATCGTCGCCGGTGCGCGGACGCCGATCGGGAAGCTGTCCGGCGCGCTCGCCTCGCCACGCACCATCGAGCTCGGCGCCATCGCGATCCGGGGGCGCTCGCGCGCCGGAGTCGCTCCGGACGCGCTCGACCGGCTGCTGCTCGGCCAGGTGCTGCAGGTCGGCATCGGCGGCCGGGGCGACGCGTTCTTGCTTCGCGCCATTTCCTGACCTACCGAGGGGGACAAATGGACAAGATCGTCTCGGACGTCGACGACGCGGTCGCCGACGTCTCGACCGGAAGCTCGCTCGCCGTCGGCGGCTTCGGGCTATGCGGCGTGCCCCACTAAGGGACCAGTTGCTTGCTGGAGTCCTTCGCCCGTTATGCCTTGATATGACCGAGATCCGGGGAGCGAAGGAACCCGAGGACGATCTCCCGGCGGCCCTGGAGCCGGGCAACTGCCTTCTCGATCCCGGCTTTCGTCTCCTCGAGGCTGCGCGCTGCCATCTTGGCGACGGGGTCGTGCTTGAGGTTGTGCCACACCCACCCGTCGGGGTCGAGCTCGGGCGAGCAGGGCGGCAGGTAGAAGAGGCTGAGACGCCCCTTGGTCGAGGCGACGAACTCCTTCGTCTTCGTCGAGCTGTGGGCGGAGCGGCCGTCGAGGACGAGGAGGATCTTGCCCGGCACGTCGTCAAGGAGGCGCTTCAGGTACTCGATGAAACTGTCGGAGCTGACCCGTCCCGCGAAGGTGAAGTGCAGCTCGCCAAGGGGCGAGATCGCCGAGATCATATTGAGCGACCTGCGCTGGCCGGTCCCGCGTGCGACGGGGGTCCTTCCCACCTCGCCCCAGGTGGTGCCGGCGTGGTGGTCGGTGCGCACCCCGGCCTTGTCGGTGCGCACCCCGGCCTCGTCGCAGAAGAAGATCCTGGCCCGAGCCTTCTTCGCCGCGGCGGCGATCTTCGGGTACTCCTCCTCCCTCCAGCGCTGCGCGGTCTCGGGGTCCTTTTCGTAGGCCCGAACGAGGCGACGCTGGGGGGAGAGCCCCATGCGCCGGAGCAGGTTCGAGGTGCCCTGGCGGCTGAGCGCGACCCCGAAGCGGCTCCTTTCGGGCCCAGGAGCAAGCGGATCATCCGAGGCCGAGCTGTCGTGCCGCTGCCGCGACCGGCTCGTCGTCGATCCCGAGCGGCCGCGCATCCACTGCCGTGAGCCCACCAAGGGAGCGGTCGAACAGGGTGACGTTGATCCAGCTGGCCTCGAGCGTCGACCACCATCGCAGGCCGGCCACGTCAGGCCGACGCTCGAAGATCGAGAGCGCGTACGCCTGGGTCACCGACCGACGGTTCGTCGCAACGACCGATGGACGCAGGGCCTCGGCCTGGAGCTTCGCCGGATCGTCGAGGTCGACGAGCACCACGGCGTCGTCCAGCTCCAGCTCGGCGAGCGCGAGCCTTCTTCCCGAGCGCACGAGCAGCCCGTCGTGGAGGTCGCCGGTGCCACGGAACGGCGCCAACATCTCAGCGACCGCCGAGATGGGTTCCTCGGCCACGTAGAGGCACCCGTAGTGGTCAGGGGCGTCGTGGCGAGCGGTGCCCTGGAACGCCCGCGGGACCCACAAGGCGCCGCCGGGCGCGTCGGCTGGAGCTGTCGGATCGAAGGGAATGACCCGCCACAGCCTCACGCGAAGCTGCCGGCTCGCTCGCTTGCCAGCGCGTCGAGCAGGTCACGAGCCTGCCCGCGGCGAACGAGGTCGAGCGGGCGTCGACCGCCCAGGTGTGGGTTCGCGCCCTGCAGCCAGCGCTCGGCGACGTCCATCGGGTACAGGCGCAGCAGGCTGGCCATCACGAGCTCGAGCAGGTCCACGCGCTCGGCGTTCAGCTCGTCGACCCCCTGACCTCGACGCCAGCGGGTGACCTGTGCGGGATCGACGTCGAGCAATCCGGCCAGGCGGCGCTGGGAGCCGAAGTCGCGGCTCAGGGCTTCGACCTTCGCTGCGGTGCTGAGCGGCACGTCCGGAGCATAGCGCAACACTTTCTGTTGCGGACCTACCGCCCCGCGTTCACTCGCCGGGCGACCGAGGTTGGCTCGCCGGGCGGGAAGTACGACCCGCGCCGACGCTCCAGGCGGTGCAGGTACGACGCCGAGGGCACGCGGCTCCCCTTCTCTTCTGGATGTTGTGGCGTGCGCCTGGGCGTTCGCGAGCGTCGTCGCCCCGCCCCTCGACCAGGGCCGGACGTGCTCGGCGTGGCTCGGGACGGCCCGACAGCGCAGCCCGAGCGTCGAGACGTGCTCGCAGCGGTACTCCGGCCCGGGCGAAGATCGCCTGGCGCTGGGCCTCGGCAAGGCGGAGCACCCACACGAGTGCTTCCCCGCGCTCTGCTGGCGTTGCGTCCGGGGCCAGGTGGTCTCGGGGATGC
>JAKAOD010000101.1 GCA_021823365.1 Actinomycetes bacterium
GCTCGATCGAGATCGGCGTCGGCGGGCGCGACCGGCTGGTGAGCCTGCGCACCACGACAGCACTTTCCGGCCCGTCGCTCGGCTGGCGCCTCAGGCACCCCTGAGGCGATGGTGCGGCGCCCGGTCGGGCACAGCGCCGTCTGGTCGGCGCGGCGTGGCGGGGGACCGCTCAAACCCTCGCCGGCACCAATGCGACGTGGGGCATGCAGAGCTGGTCGTACTCCTCGATCACGATCTCGCTCGGGTCGAGGCTGCACGCCGGGCAGCCGGGGTCACGGCGGATCGTGAAGGTCCGGACCTCCTGCACGAGCGTGTCGTAGGAGAGCAGGCGACCGGAGAGCGTCTCGCCGATCCCGAGGAGGATCTTCAGCGCCTCCACCGCCTCGATCGAGCCGATGATGCCCGGAAGGACGCCGAGGACGCCCGCCTCGGCGCAGGATGGCGCGAGCTCCGGCGGCGGCGGCTCGGGGACGAAGCAGCGGTAGCAGGGCCCGTCGTAGGGATCGAACACCGTGACCTGTCCCTCGAAGCGGAAGATCGAGCCGTGGACGACGGGGATCCCCTTCACGAGGGAGGCATCGTTGACGAGGTAGCGCGTCGGGAAGTTGTCCGTCCCGTCGACGACGAGGTCGTAGCCGTCGAGCACCGCGAGGATGTTGTCGGCACCCAGGCGAAGGTCGTGGGTGACGACTTCGACGTCCGGGTTCAGCGCCGCGATCGCCGCCTTCGCCGAGTCGACCTTCCGCTCCCCGACGCGATCGAGCGTGTGCAGGATCTGCCGCTGGAGGTTGGAGGCGTCGACCACGTCCATGTCGACGATGCCGATCGTCCCGACCCCCGCCGCAGCGAGGTACAGCGCCGCGGGCGAGCCGAGCCCCCCGGCTCCGAGCAACAGGACGCGGGAGTCGAGAAGCCTCTGCTGGCCGGCCTCGCCGACCTCCGGCAGGAGCAGGTGGCGCTGGTAGCGGTTGCGCTGGTCGGCGTCGAGCACGCGGGGAGCCGACCACGGCCGGCCCTCGTCCTTCCAGCGGTTGAACCCGCCGGCCATCGAGGCGACGTCGCCGTAGCCCAGCTCCTCCAGGCTCTTGGCCGCAAATGCCGAGCGCACCCCGCCGGCGCAGTAGACGACGATCGGGCGGTCCTTGGCAGGCACGAGCCCCTCGATCTGGAGCTCGAGGTTGCCCCTCGGCACGTGCAGCGCCCCGGGAAGGGCGCCCTGGGCGTGCTCGTCGGCCTCCCGCACGTCGAGGTAGAGGACGTCGCCGCGCCGCGCCTCGGCTTCGGACGGCTCGACCTCCCTGATCTCGGCCTTCACCTTCGCGAGCACGTCTCTCACGCTCGGCACCTCGCGACCCTCCCTCGCTCTGTGGTGGGATCAAACACTACCAGTCAGGTCAACATTCCCGATCCACCGGTCGATCTGCGTACCAGCATGACCGCTCCACGCCCGGTCCGGCGTGCCGCGCCGGCAGCTCGTCCGGACCGGGGCGGTTCGATACGGTGCTCGGATGGAGCTCTCCGAGACGCTGCGGCGACGGCGCATGACCCGGCGCTTCTCGCCGGACCCGCTCGAGCCCGCTCTCCTCGAGCGCCTGGCGCGCCTCTCGCTCACCGCCCCCTCGGCCGGCTTCTCCCAGGGCGTCGAGCTGCTCGTCCTCACCTCGGGCGAGGCGCGAGCGCGCTTCTGGGAGCTCGCGAGCGACGCGACCTGGCGCTCGTCGGGCGAGGCCAAGGGGATCCTCGCCGCGCCGGCGGTCGCCGTCCCGGTCGCAGACCGCGACGCCTACGTCCGGCGCTACGCCGAGCCCGACAAGTCGAGCTCCGGTCTCGCCGGTCTCCCGGCTCCGGCCTGGCCGGTCCCCTACTGGCTCGTCGACGCGGCCTTCGTCACCATGCAGCTCCTGCTCGCGGCGAGCGATGCCGGGCTCGGCGCGCTGCTGTTCCGCCTGCATGCCGGCGAGGCGAGCGTGCTCGGGGGCCTCGGCGTGCCGCCCGGGAGGGCGACGATCGGCGCAGTCGCCCTCGGCCGCACCGCGCCCGGGACGCGCCCGCGAGCTCATGCCCGCCGGCGGCCCGCCGAGGCGCTCATCCACCGCGACGGCTGGTGAGGCGCGAAGGGGACCTATGACGCCGACGGGGGCGCCTCCCCTCCGGCGGTGGCCCGGCGGGCGGCCGCTGCCCACTCGGTGCACTCGCGTGCGAGGGCCGGGTGGAAGCGCCACCGGAGGAGCTGCCGCTCGGTCGCGCCTTCGTCCTCGCCGAGCTCGACGAGGCTGAGCGCGAGCTGTCGCCCCCGAAGGCGCTGGTCCGCGGCGACCGCGCGGCTCGACGCCGCCGTCCGCTCGGCGCCGGCGAGCTCCTCCCGGAGCCCCTCCGGGAGCCGGACGGCGTAGCGCCGCGGCAGTGGGGGGAGCACGGTCCGGACCGCGAGGCGCGTCGGGCCGACCAGGCGGGCGAGCTCGAACTCGACCGTCCGTGCGATCGTCCGCACGAAGCTGCTGTTGCGCCCGACTCGCTCGCCGAGACCGAGCGAGCGCGAGGTCTCTGCGAGCCCCAGCGCGAGCCCGTCAGGCGAGGCCTCGAGGCGACCCGCCAGCCGACGCAGCAGGAGCACCGTCGACGGGCCGAGGACCGGGAGCCAGAAGTGCTCCACGTAACCCGAGCGGGCATCGTGGCCGAGCGCCTCGACCAGCGGGTCCCGCCACGCCTCCACCATCAGCACAGCGCCCGCCCCGAGCTCGATCTCCGGTCGCATCTTCCCGCCCTCCCGCGTCCCGCGCGCCCTTCCCGCCTGCCGGCCGCAGCCGGAGAGAGCTTCGAGGGAGGACCTACTCGCCCGCCTACCGCAGCCCCGCTCGGGGCCCTGGCGCCCGTCCGTGCCAGCTGGCCCGGACGCAGCCGTTAGCGTTGCCCGCAGTGTCCGGCTACCTCGACCTGGTCCGAGAGCGCGTCGTCGTCTTCGACGGCGCGACGGGCACGAACCTGCAGCTTCGCGGGCTCGGTCCGGACGACTTCGGCGGGGCGGCGCTCGAGGGCTGCAACGAGGCGCTCTGCGCCAGCCGACCCGACGTCGTCCAGGAGCTCCACGAGTCGTTCCTCTCCGTCGGCGTCGACGTCGTCGAGACGAACTCCTTCGGCGCCTTCCCAACGGTGCTCGGCGAGTACGGCATCGCCGACCGCGCGGCCGAGCTGGCTCGCCGCGCCGCCGAGCTCGCGAAGGAGGTCGCGTCGGGCTTCTCGACGCCCGACCGGCCGCGGTTCGTCGCGGGGAGCATGGGCCCGGGCACGAAGTTCCCGAGCCTCGGCCAGACCAGCTATGCCGAGCTGCGCGACGCCTACGAGGTCGAGGCGCGCGCGCTGCTCGAGGGAGGCGTCGACCTGCTGCTCGTCGAGACCTGCTTCGACCTCCTCGGCGCAAAGGCGGCCATGGCCGCCTGCCGGCGGGCGATGGCCGCCGTCGGACGGGAGGTGCCCCTCCAGGTCCAGGTGACGATCGAGCTCACAGGGCGGATGCTGCCCGGCACCGAGATCGGCGCCGCGCTCGCGGCGCTCGACGCAATGCGGCCGGCCGTCGTCGGCATCAACTGCGCCACGGGACCGGTCGAGATGTACGAGCCGGTCCGGTACCTGTCGGAGCACGCCCGCATGCCGATCTCGACGCTGCCGAACGCCGGGCTCCCGAGCGTCGTCGACGGCAGGATGCACTACGACCTCGGACCCGCAGAGCTCGCCGAGCACCTGCGGACCTTCGTCACCGACCTCGGCGTCGCCGTCGTCGGCGGGTGCTGCGGCACGACGACCGAGCACATGCGTCGCGTCGTCGACTCCGTCGGCGAGCTCGTGCCGAAGCGGCGCGCGCCTGCGCACGAGCCGGGAGCCGCGTCGCTCTACAGCTTCGTCCCCTTCGAGCAGGACCGTTCCTTCCTCGTCGTCGGCGAGCGCACGAACGCCAACGGCTCGAAGCGCTTCCGAGAAGCGATGCTCGCAGGCGACGACGACACGGTCGTCGAGATGGCGCGGGAGCAGGTGCGCGAAGGCGCCCACGTGATCGACGTCTGCGTCGACTACACAGGAGCCGACGGCGTCGCCGACATGGCTCGGGTGATGGGCCGCCTCGCCGTGCAGTCGACCGTGCCGGTGATGGTCGACTCGACCGAGCCAGCCGTGGTGCAGACGGCGCTCGAGCGGCTCGGAGGGCGGTCCGTGCTCAACTCCGTCAACCTCGAGGACGGAGACGGTCGGGGCACGCGCCTCGACCGGTTCCTCTCGCTGGCCCGCGAGCACGGCGCCGCCGTCGTCTGCACCTGCATCGACGAGCAGGGCCAGGCGCGCACCGCCGAGTGGAAGGCGAGGGCGGCGCGGGCCATCTACGGCCTCGCCGTCGGCCGCTACGGCCTCGAGCCCTCAGACCTGTTCTTCGATCCGCTCGCCCTGCCGCTCACGACCGGGATGGAGGAGGGCCGCCGGGACGGCGTCGAGACGATCGAGGCGATCCGGCGGATCAAGGAGGAGCTTCCGGGCACGCACACGATCATCGGGCTGTCGAACGTCTCCTTCGGGCTGAAGAGCGCAGCGCGTCAGGCGCTCAACTCGGTGTTCCTCCACGAGTGCGTCGTCGCGGGGCTCGACGCCGCGATCGTCCACGCGGCGCGCATCGAGCCGCTCCACAAGCTCGACCCAGCCGCCCGCGACGTCTGCCTCGATCTCGTCTACGACCGCCGCCGTCCGGGCTACGACCCCTTGCAGGAGCTGATCGCGCGCTTCGCCGGCGCCGCCGGCGCCGGCCCGTCGAAGGAAGACCGCAGCGACTGGCCGGTCGAGCAGCGGCTCGCCCGGCGGATCGTCGACGGCGACAGGGTCGGGCTGGAGGTCGACCTCGACGAGGCGCTCCGCTCCGGCAGGACGGCCCTGTCGATCGTGAACGACGTGCTGCTGGAAGGCATGAGGACGGTCGGCGAGCTGTTCGGCTCAGGAGAGATGCAGCTTCCCTTCGTGCTCCAGTCGGCCGAGACGATGAAGGCGGCCGTCGCGCACCTGGAGCCGCACATGGAGCGCACGGGCGGCGGCGGGCGGGGCAAGGTCGTCCTCGCGACGGTCAAGGGCGACGTCCACGACATCGGCAAGAACCTCGTCGACATCATCCTCACGAACAACGGCTACGAGGTCCACAACCTCGGGATCAGGGTGCCGATCGCCGAGATGCTCGCCAAGGTCGAGGAGGTCGGGGCCGACGCCCTCGGCATGAGCGGGCTGCTCGTGAAGTCCACCCTCGTCATGCGCGAGAACCTCGAGGAGATGAACCGGCGCGGCGCTGCACAGCTGCCGGTGCTGCTCGGCGGGGCGGCGCTGACCCGCAGCTACGTCGAGCGCGACCTGCGCGAGGTCTACGACGGCAAGGTCTTCTACGGAAGGGACGCCTTCGAGGGGCTCCGGACGCTCGAGCGGCTGATGGAGCTCAAGCGCTCGGGCGCGGACGACGCCGCCTTCGGCAGGGAGCCGACGGGGCGAGTCCTTCCCGGGCGCAAGAGCACCCGCCTCGCCATGGTCGACCCCTCCACCCTGCCCGCGCGCTCGCCGGAGGCCCGGGCCGACAACCCCGTCTTCGTGCCGCCGTTCCTCGGCAGCCGGGTCGCCAAGGGGATCGCGCTCGACGAGGTGCGCGCCTATCTCAACGAGACCGCGCTGTTCCGCAACCAGTGGGGCTACCGCCCCGAGGGCGGCGAGGACGACGCGGAGTTCAAAGAGCGCGTCCGCGCCGAGCTCCGCCTGCGCCTCGACGAGGCCAAGGCCCAGGACGTCCTCGTCCCGCAGGTCGCCTGGGGCTACTTCCGCGCCGCGGCGGTCGGCAACAGCCTGGTCGTGCTCGACGGGTCCGGGAGCCGCGAGCTCGCCCGCTTCGACCTCCCGCGCCAGCGGGAAGCGCCGTACCTCTGCATCGCCGACTTCCTCCGGCCGCTCGACTCGGGCGAGGCCGACTACCTCGGGCTCGTCGTCGCGACGATGGGCCCGCGGGCGTCGGCGCGCGCCCGGGAGCTCTTCGGCGCCGACCGCTACCGAGACTACGTGGGGCTCCATGGGCTCTCCGTCGAGATGACCGAGGCGCTGATGGAGCTGTGGCACGCGAGGATGCGACAGGAATGGGGCTTCGCCGGGGAGGACGGCCCGACGCTGCGCGGCCTGTTCCGCCAGAAGTACCGGGGAGGGCGCTACTCCTTCGGCTACCCGGCGTGCCCCGAGCTCGAGGACAACGCAAAGGTCGTCGACCTCCTGGAAGCCGGGCGCATCGGGGTGACGGTGACCGACGAGGCCCAGCTCGAGCCCGAGCAGACCACCCTCGCCCTCGTCTGCCACCATCCGAGCGCCAAGTACTTCGTCGCCTAGCTTCTCCGCCGGCGGGTCCCGTCCTCGGCGACGGCGCGGTCCCGGCCGCAGCGCCTCGCCCGGTACATGTTCCTGTCCCCCCCGGCGATCGACGTCGCGATGTCGCCACCGGCGCGCCTCGCGCATTCGATCCCGGTACTGACGTCCGGATGCGCGCTCGCCTGGAGCGGGGAGCCGGTAGCGTCGGGGCGTGGCCGTCGACGTGACCGATGCGACCTTCGAGCAGTCCGTCATGGCGCGCTCGGACGAGGTCCCGGTCGTCATCGACCTCTGGGCACCATGGTGCGGGCCGTGCCGGACGCTCGGCCCGATCCTCGAGGCGGTCGTCGGGGCGACCGGTGGCAAGGTCGAGCTCGCGAAGGTCAACGTCGACGAGAGCCCGCAAGTGTCCGCCGCCTTCAGGGTCCAGTCGATCCCGGCGGTCTTCGCGGTGAGCAGGCGCCAGGTGGTGGACGGCTTCGTCGGCGCGCTCCCCGAGCCCGCCGTGCGCGAGTTCGTCGCCAGGCTCGTCGCCGAGCCGAGCGAGGCGGACAGGCTCGCCGAGGCCGGCGACGAGGCGTCGCTGCGCCGGGCGCTCGAGATCGAGCCCGGTCACGAGGGTGCGGTCGTGAAGCTCGCCACGCTGCTCGTCGATCGCGGGGCGAGCGACGAAGCGCTCGCGTGGCTCACCAAGGTGCCGGAGACGGCCGAGACGCGCCGGGTCGCCGCGCTCGCACGCCTCGCTGCGGCAGGCGACCAGGCCGGCGTCGCCTCGGACGGCTCGATGGAGCTGCGGCTCGCCGAGCTGCTCGAACGCGTCAGGGAGGACGACGCGGCCCGTAGGGAGTACCTCGACCTCCTGGAGACCATGCGACCCGACGACCCCCGGCGCGAGCAGCACCGCCGCTCGCTCGCGGCGCGCCTGTTCTGATCCTCCGCGCCGGGGCCGCGCGCCGCCGCGGCGGGAGCGGGGTCCTGCGCCCCGACGGGCCGCTCGAGCTCGCCCTCGGCGGTCACCGCTTCGACGTCACGAGCCGCGCGCTCGTCATGGCGATCCTCAACAGGACGCCCGACTCGTTCTTCGACCGCGGCGCGACCTTCGCCCTCGACGACCTCCTGCGCCGCGCCGAGCGGTGCGTGGCGGACGGGGCCGACCTCCTCGACGTCGGAGGGGTGCGAGCAGGGCCTGGACCTGAGGTTCCCCTCGCCGAGGAGCTCGAGCGCGTCGTGCCGGCGATCGAGGCGCTCGGCGCCCGCTTCGACGTCCCGGTATCCGTCGACACCTGGAGCGCCGCCGTCGCCGAGGCGGCCTTCGCCGCCGGCGCCGTGCTCGGCAACGACATCAGCGGCTTCGCCGACCCTCGCTACCTCGAGGTCGCGGCGAGCGCCGGGGCGTCGGTCGTCGCCACGCACATCCGCCTCGCACCCCGCGTCGCCGACCCCGAGCCGGACTACCCGGGCGACGGCGTCGTGGACGCCGTCGAGCACCGGCTCCGGGAGCTGTACGGGCGAGCGCTCGAGGCCGGCATCCCGGCCGATCGGGTCCTCCTCGACGCCGGCCTCGACCTCGGCAAGACCGCGGCCCATTCGATCGAGCTGCTGCGCGCCTCGGACCGGCTGGCAGCGATCGGCCCCGCGCTGCTGCTCTCGGCGTCCAACAAGACCTTCCTCGGCGGCTGGCTCGGCCTTGCCCTCGAGGATCGCCGGGAGGCGTCGCTCGCGGCGGCGGCGCTCGGCGTCGCGCGGGGCTGCCGGGTCCTGCGGGCCCACGACGTCGCCGGCACCCGCCGCGTCGCGGACGTGCTCGCCGGGCTGCTCGCGTCATGAGCGACGGGCGCGCCTATCTCGTCCAGGGCGAGGATCCGGGCCTCGTCAGCCAGGCGCTCAGCGCGCTCCTCGACCGGCTCTGCGCGGGCGCGTCGCCCGCCCCCGTCGAGGAGTACGGGGAGCCCGGGCGGGGCGAGCCCCGACGAGAGGAAGCGGCTCCGGTGGCCGCCGCGCTCGAGGCCTGCCGCACGCCGCCGTTCCTCGGCGAGCAGCGCGTCGTCGTGCTCCGGGACACGAGCGCCCTCGACGCCGCGCAGGTTCGCCTGGTCGCCGGGTACCTCGCCGAGCCGCTCGAGACGACCGTGCTCGTGCTCGTCCACCCCGGTCGCGCCGCCCCGGCGGCGCTGTCGAAGGCGGTCCGGGCGGTCGGGGAGGTCCTCGACGCCGCCCCCGGCGCGACCGCCAGCGCGCGCAGCGCCTGGTGGGCCGCTCGGATGAAGGACGCACCCGTGCGGCTCACGCCGGAGGCGTCGCACAGGCTCGCCGAGCACCTCGGGGAGGACGTCTCCCGCCTCGAGGGCGTCCTCGCGCAGCTCGCCGCCGCCTATGGGGAGCGGGCGAGGATCGGCGCCGATGAGCTGGAGCCCTTCCTCGGCGGCGCCGGGGGCGCGGCGCCCTGGGACCTCACCGACGCCGTCGACG
>JAKAOD010000102.1 GCA_021823365.1 Actinomycetes bacterium
AGGACATGATCCCGGCCTACAAGATCATCAACGGCACCATGCCCCCGGCGAACGTGATCGCCGCGGTGAAGGCAGCCGTCGGTCTGCACTGAGTGCGGGCTGGGGCGCGCGACGCGGAACCGCCGCGCGCCCCAGCCGCGCTGCTGACCCGCGGTTCTCGCCACAGCCCGCCACCAGAGTGCGGCCGCCCGACGATCTACCGAGTGAAAGTGCACATGAGAGCAACCGGACTGCTGCTCGATCCCTCCAAGAAGAGGGGCAACGCGCCAAGCGCGCCTGACGCGGCGCGACCTCGCCGCCTCAGCGCGCGCCTCGGCACCCAGGGCGCGATCTATGCCCTGTTTCTCGTCACGATCGTCGCGTTCTCGATCTGGGCGCCGAGCTTCGCGACGGTGGCGTCGCTTAAGAACATTGCCCGCGACGCGGCGCCGACCTGCGTCGTCTCGGTCGGCATGACCTTTGTGATCATCGCCGCGGAGATCGACCTCTCGGTCGCGTCGACGATCAGCCTCGCCGGCCTTGTCACCGCGGTGGTGCTCAGCGAGCCGGGAGTTCCCTGGCCCGTGGCCGTGCTCGCCGGGCTCGCGATCGGCGCCGGGATCGGCGCCGTCAACGGGTTCCTCGTCGGCTACGTCGGCGTCCCGTCCTTCCTCGTGACGCTCGGCAGCCTCGAAGCGGTCGGGGCGATCGCGCTCATGGCGACCAGCACCTTGTCCGAGCCGATCACCTCGACCGGCTTCCTCGACGTCTTCGGGCCTGGGTCTTTCCTCTCGGTGCCCCTCACGGGGTGGTGGGCGATCGCCGCCGCGCTCCTCGGAGGCTACGTGCTCCACGGGAGCCGCTTCGGCCGCTGGGTCTTCGCCGTCGGTGACAGCCGCAACGCCGCACGGTACGCCGGGATCGGCAAGACGCGGGTGCTCATCACGGTCTTCGTGACCGCCGGCGTGCTCGCCGCCTTGACGGGGATCCTGCTCGCCGGGCGCACGACGAGCGGGGACCCGACCGCCGGGACCGACATGGAGCTGTCGGCGATCGCCGCGGTGATCCTCGGCGGGACCGACCTCTTCGGCGGCAGCGGCACGATCATCGGCACGGTCGTCGGCGCGCTGTTCCTCACAGCGATCCAGGTCGGCCTCATCCTGCTCGGCGCCTCCGGGCAGCTGCAGACCCTCGTCACCGGGGCCATCATCATGGTCGTCGTCACGCTGAGCTCGATCGCGAACCGGAGCGCGGCTCGATGAGCGGGATCGACTCGCCACGGCCGGTGAGCACGGCGGCGGGTCCGATGGACGCTGAGCAGGTCGGAGAGGTTCCGGTCCTGGAGCTTCAGGGGATAAGCAAGCACTTCGGCGGCGTCGCGGCGTGCGATGCGATCGACCTCCGAGTCGACGCGCATGAGATCGTCGCCGTCGTCGGCCACAACGGCGCAGGTAAGTCGACGCTGCTTCGGATCGTCTCTGGCGCCATGTCCCCCGATTCGGGGTCCATGCTCATGAGGGGCAAGCCCGTGCGACTGCGGAGCGTGCGCGACGCACGCTCGCACGGGATCGAGACCGTCCCCCAAGAGCTCGCCCTCGCCCCGAAGCTCGATGTCGCGGCAAACGTCTTCCTCGGACGAGAGCCACTCATGAGACCAGCGCTCTTTCGCCTGCTCTCGCGGCGCAAGATGGTGAGCGAGGCGCGCGAGCTCGTCGGCTCGCTCGGGGTGCAGATCCCCGACATGCGCGCGAAGGTCGGCTCGCTTTCGGGAGGCCAGCGCCAGGGGATCGCGATCGCCCGCGCCATCGGATGGGGCCGAAGCGTCGTCGTTCTCGACGAGCCGACCGCAGCCCTTGGCGTACAGGAGACCACCGAGGTCGAGCGCACGATGCTACGCATGCGCGAGCTCGGCCTCGGACTGCTGCTCGTGAGTCACGACCTCGACCAGGTCTTCCGAGTTGCCGACCGGGTCTACGTCCTCTACCACGGACGCGTCGTCGGCACGCTTCGTCCGAGCGAGGCAACCCACGACGCCGTCCTCGGCCTCATCACCGGGACCGCGCTGAGGGAGGCCTGATGCCCACTCCCCCCTTGCTCGAGCGGGCCAGCGTCGGACTGCCGCCCGTCGTCGCCGACGGCACGGACGCTCTCACGCGATGGAGGCAGCGATGACCAAGCAGGGATTCACGCCACCGCCGGAGGAACGTCAGGCCTTCGCCTCGCTCCTCTACCGACTGAGCGACAACCGGGTCCTCGGACGCGGTCCCCACGGGGAGCAGCCGACTCCAACCGGGGAGATCGGCCTCGGTCGGAGCGAGATCGAGCGGGTGCGCCGTCTTGGAGCGAGCGCCGCGATACTCATGCACTACGGCGGGAACGACTGGTCGCGTGCGCAGGTCGCGGGGCTGTCGAGCGAGCTTCAGACGATGGGGATCGCGGTTCGCGCCGTCACCGACGCGGGCTTCGACCCGAGACAGCAGGTCGCGGACATCGAGCGTGCACTCGCGCTCGGCTGCGATGTCATCTTCTCGATCCCAACCGATCCCGTGGTGACCGCCCCGGCCTACCGCAAGGCCTCGGCCGCCGGCGTGAAGCTCGTCTTCATGGACAACCTTCCAGACCGCGCACGCGCCGGGATGGAGTACGTGAGTCTCGTCTCTGCCGACCACGTCGGCCTCGGCGTCGTGTCCGCGGATCTCATGGCCGAGGCGCTCGGTGGCGCCGGCGAGATCGGCCTCATCTTCCACGACGCGGACTTCTACTCGACGCGCCAGCGCCACGAGGCGTTCCGGGCGACGATCGCGAAGAACTACCTGCGCATTGCCATCGTCGCCGAGGTCGGGGTCTCCGGCCCGGCCTTCGGCGCGGACGCCGAGTCGGCGGCGAGCGCGCTGCTCGAGGACCACCCGGGGCTGGGCGGGATCTGGGCAGTCTGGGACGTCTTTGCCGAGGGGGTGGTCGCCGCGGCGCGGCGCGCCGGGCGAAGCGACCTCGTCGTCACCACCACCGACCTCGGCCTCGGGGTCGCGCTCGATCTCGCGCGCGGCGGGATCGTTGCCGGCGTCGCCGCGCAGCGCCCCTTCGACCAAGGCGTCGCCGAAGCCGAGCTCGCCGCCTACGGGCTGCTCGGCAAGCAGGCGCCGGCCTACGTCGCGCTGCCCGCACTCCCGGTGTCGCGCATGAGCGTCCTTCAGGCCTGGGAGTCCGTCTACCACGCCCCGCCGCCGACCGAGCTTCGGCAGGTGGCGGATTGAGCCCGCTGCAGAGGAGGAGAACGTCGCAATGACCAGGTCCAGCGCGCCGAGTGCCGGGCGCGCCATCGTCGCCGAGGGACAGCAGCTGTCGGTCCACGGCGAGGCAAAGGCGCTCTACGCGGGTGCCGCACACTACTGGCGCCTCGACCGGGAAGCGTGGGAGCCCGTCGTCGACGCGGTGAAACGGCTTGGCTTCACGGCGATCTCCGTCTACATCCCCTGGGAGGTCCACGAGATCGCCCGCGGCGAGTTCTGTTTCGACGGCAACCGCGACCTCGAGTCCTTCCTCTGCCTCGTCGAGGACAAGGGCCTCGACATCGTCGTGCGGCCCGGCCCGCAGATCAACGCCGAGCTGACCTGGTTCGGCTACCCCCGTCGCATCCTCACCGAGCGGCGCTATCACGCCCTCAATGCACGCGGGACCTCCGCCGTGCTCACCCAGGTACCCCGCCCGATCCCCGCGCTCTGCTATGCGGAGGAGGCGTTCATCGACGAGGTGGCGCTCTGGTACGACGCCATCTGCCCGATCCTTTCCCGTCACGCCTACCCGAAAGGCCGCCTGCTTGCCGCTCAGGTCGACAACGAGATGGCGTACTTCTTCCACGTGAATGCCTACGCGGCGGACTACCATCCGGCCTCCATCGCTTCGTACCGCGCGTTTCTCGAAGAGTGCTACGGCGAGCTCGACAAGTTGAACCACGTCTACGGCACGGCGTATCGGAGCTTCGGGGAGGTCGAGCCGCCGCGCCGCTTCGAGGCTCGCGAGCGACATGAGATCGTCGCCCATACCGACTGGGTCGCCTACCGGGAGCGGTACCTCCTCGACGCCATCGACCGCCTCGCGCGAATGCTTCGCGAGCGCGGCTTGTCCGACGTCGCCCTGTTCCACAACTACCCGCACCCTCTCGGCCCCGGAGGTGCCTCGTCGGGCTTCACGACGCCGTTCGCTCTGAGCGAGCTCGAGGAGCGGATCGACTTCGTCGGCTTCGACGTTTACTCGAGAAAGGAGCTTTACGACCATGTGAAGACCCTGCTCTCCTACGTCGTTGGCACCAGCCGTTTCCCCTACGTCCCCGAGTTCATCGCCGGGGTCTGGCCGTGGTACCTGGACCCGGGTGACCTCTCCGACGGAGAGTTCGTGACCAAGGCCGGACTCATGCAGGGCATCAAGGGCTTCAGTCGCTACATGCTCGTCGAGCGCGACCGCTGGCTCGACTCACCGATCCGCAGCGACGGAAGGATCCGCCCTGACCACGGCGAGATGTTTGCCCGCGCGAACGACGTAGCGATCGGCGAGAAGTTCGTCGAGCTTCGACGTGTGGCAAGCATCGTGCTGCTCGCCAACCGCGACTACGATCGCCTCGAGGCGGCAAGCGTCCTCGTCTCATTCCCTGGGGACTTCCTCGAGACGCCGAGCGGCTTCTCGGAGTACCCGTCTTTTCTCACCGTCTCGGAGCGACCGCTCGGCTTCGACCACCCGATCCAGGTCGCGAAGTCCGAGTGGTTTGCTGGCGCTGGCGCTGCACTGAGAAGCGCGGGACTCGCGTACCTGATCTCCGACACCGCGCTCGCCCCAGAGCGCCTCGCGACCTACGAGGTGGTGGTGGTGAGCTCGTTCGAGTTCATGGGACGCGAGCTGCAGCGCAAGCTCGTCCAATTCGCCGAGCAGGGTGGCGTCGTCGTGCTCGGTCCGAAGCTCCCGAGCCTCGATGAGCGGATGCAGCCGGACGAGACCCTGGCCGGCACGCTGCGTACGCGCCCCGCGGAGGTCGGCGCTGGCGGCTCGACCGTGTATGCCGTCGGTGGTGGTCGCGTTGTCCATGTCCCCGACGGCGAGGATCTGGTGGCCGCTCTCGAGGCGGCGATTGAGAGAAGAGCGATCGTTCGATTCCACCGCAATGACGTGCACCTGGATGTGACAATCCACGCGCCGGGGGACGGCGGAGCTCGTCGCCTCGTCTACGTCGCGAACCCGACCTCGGAGCCGATCTCCGCGGAGGTGAGCCTTTCGCCCGTGGTGCACTTCGTGCGCGAGGTGTGGGATGGGCGCGAGGTGAAGTCAGACACCACGCTTCGCGACGAGCTTGCCCCCTACAGCGTCTCGATCTACGAGGCGCGCCTCGAAACGAAAAGTGGGGTGGGTTGATGCTGCACGAGAACGTCCTCATGAAGGACATCGACGTCAACCACTGGCGCAATCTCCAGGCGCTCGTCCTCGACTCGGCCAAGTCCAGGCGCCGCATCGTGGTCATCCACGACAACGGCGTCGTCGAGAAGCTGGCCCACTCCTCAGGTCTCCCAGTCAAGGGCGGCGTCGAACGGGTCGAGGATCCCCACTCCCTCGCCGCGCGGCTCTACCAGGCGAACGCGGCAGATGTCGACTTCGTCGTTGTCTTCGAGCGACGCGCCGTCGACGAGTACTTTGGACGGGTCCAGTCGACCTGGACACCCGATGAAGACCTCGACGTCTTCGTCCACAGGACCTATGCACTCCTCGATGAGTATCAGGAGGGCATCGTCACGCACCCGCGCCCGGCCCGGGAAACGCTCGGGCTCCAGTGGCGGCTCGGCACCGGCTACGCCGAGGTCCAGGCGACAGTCGAGCGCCTCGTAGCACCCGGTACAACCGTCGTGTTCGGCGTCTTCGACGGCGGATTGCTCTGGACGACGCTCATCCTCGGTTTCGACGACGAGCGTCGCATCGACGTCGTGACGACGGTCGATCCAGCGGAGATCGCGCCGGGCGGAGGACGAGAGGCGACTGCGAGCGAGGTCATCGCCTACGCCGAGGCCCGATGCCGTCGATGCTCGCTCGCCCTGTTCACCGGCTTGGCCGGCGCGCGCGCATTCCTCGCGGCGCCGCACAAGGGCGCAGTCCTTGCCGCACTCGGTGCCGAGGGCGAGCTCGCAGGCAGCCGGGTACCTGGTCCGCTCGCTGACCTGCTCGGTCCTGCTTGAGGGCCGGGGCTTGTGTGCCCAGGCACTTCTCCGCTGACGCAGCTCGTCTTACCGCAATGCACGTGGTTGTAGCTGACGATCTGAATAGGTGCGACTGGAAGCGGACCGACGACACTCTTGCGCTTGCACCAGGGAGCTCGACAGACATCGCGAAAGGCAATGAGCGAAACGAGAGGGCCGTCCTGCTGCGAAGAACAGCAGCAAGGCGGTCGATCGCCGCTAGCGACCCACGACAACCTCTCCCAGTTTCAGGCGCTGGCACCCTCCGCCTTCTCCGCGAACACGCCTGGGAACGCCGCGTACCACGCGACGGCATCCACGAGATCGCCCACAGGGCATTGGTCATGCGCCGAGTGAGCGTGCACTTCATCGCCGGGACCAAAGCCGATCGTCGGTATGCCGAGCTTGCCCATCGAGGTAACGCCGTTGGTCGAGAAGACCCAGTGGCCCGTCTCAAGCTGACGCCCGAGCGCGTGTTCCCCAGTGTGTAGTCCAGCAATCACGCCGACGTGGTCCGCCGGGGTGACCCAAGTGTGGAACTCCTTGGCCTGCATCGCGGGAGTGCCGCGATGGGAGGGCTGATCATACGTCAGGAGATCGACCTCTGCATTGGCGCCTTGCACTGCTGGGAGCGCGCGAATGGCCTCAAGGGCTGCTTCAGGAGTCTCTCCTTCGGTGAGGCGCCGATCAATGTACAGGGTCGCCGTCGACGGGATCGCGTTCAGGCTCGACGTCTCGCATTCGATCTTGGTGATGGCGACCGACCCAGCACCGAGAAACTCGTCCACGGCCACGCGCTCGTTCAGCTCAGTCACTTCTTGGATGACGCGCGAGAGGCCGAGCACCGGGTTCAGGCCTCGGTGAGGAGCCGACGCATGGCACGAAGAGCCCTTCACCCGGACGAAGGCCTCGATACGGCCCCGATTGCCTCGGTAGAGCTGGCACCGAGTCGCCTCCCCAAGTACGACAATATCCGGCCGGGGCAGCGTCTTGGTGAGAACGTGCTCGAGCGCCAAGCCGTCGCACTCCTCTTCCTGCACGGAGCCGACAACGTAGAGGGTTACCTGATCGAGCTCGCCAACCTCTTGGAGGAGCGCCCCGCCGTAGACCATCGAAGCGATGCCACCCTTGTCGTCACTTGCGCCGCGCCCATGGATAGTGCCCGAGTCGAGATCTCCATCAAGCACCGGGTCGAAAGGGTTGGTGCGCCACTCGGAGCGGCTGCCAACATCGACGGTGTCGATGTGGCTGTCGTAGACAATCTTCACCGGGCCCGAGCCGATACGCCCGACGACCGAGCCATGAGCATCGTCGATCATCTGGTAACCCAGACCCTGCATCGTCTCTGTCAGCAGGGTGACGACGGCAGACTCCTGTGAGGACAACGAAGGCGTATGAATCAGCTCGCGCAATAGATCAACTACCGGCGACCGGAACTTCTCAGCCAGCGCTAGCACATCAGGCTCTGACATGGCTCTCACCTCTTGCTCGTCGGGTTCTCTGCGTGTGTGACACCGCCGGTCGCCATAGCCGCAGCGGGTGGAACCGACCCGGCCAGCTCGCCGTCAGCAACGACCTGGACGCCTCCAACGAAGACATGTCGGATGCCCACTGGAGACAGGCGCGGCTGCTCGTAGGTGGCACGATCAGCCACGGTCGCTGGATCGAAGATGACGATGTCTCCCGGCGCACCACGCGATATTCGGCCTATGTCGGTGACACCGGCAGCTCGAGCGGCGCGCGAGGTCATTGCAACCACAGCGTCGCCAAGCTCGAGGACCTGTCGCTCACGGACGAAGTGGCCGAGCACGCGCGGGAAGGTGCCGTAGAGCCGCGGGTGCGGTACGCCATCCGGATTCACAAGCGCGTCGCTCCCCACGCTCGTGAAAGGCTGCGACAGAAAGAGCGCAACGTTGTCTTCGACGTTATTGTATGAGATGATCGACATCTTCAGCGCTTCACCGACCAGCAAGTCGAACACCACGTCGAAGGCGTCGACCGAGCGGTCGTCTGCCACGCCGGCAGCACCGATGACGTCGGAGAAGCTCCTGCCGGCGACGCCTGGTGACTTCGCGTCGGCAACGCGCAGCCCGTCCCAGCCACCGGAGAACGCGAACCAGTTGTCCCAGCTGGCGCTGTCTTCGAGAATCTGTTGACGGACACGGGCGCGCGTCGACTGGTCAGCCAGTCGGTGTATTGCTGCATCGAGTCCGCCTTCGAGCAGCCACGGGGGCAGCAGCACGGTCGCCGTCGTCGAGCCGGCAGTATAGGGATGGACGTCCGCGCTGATAGCCACGCCAGCGGTCCGGTAGGTCTCGATCATTTCGAGAATGGTTGCAGCAAGCGGCCAGTTTTGCCGACCGGCTGTCTTAATGTGGCTGTAGTGCAGGTGCACCCGCGATCGACGCGCGATGTCGAGTACCTCTTCGGTCGCTTCGACCACGCGGTCGCTCTCGGAGCGCACGTGGACGAAGAAGCGGCCTCTGTGCCTGGCGACGACACGGCACAGGGCGAGCAGCTCGTCGGCTTCTGCGTAGGCCGCCGGAACGTAGACGAGGCCGGTAGACAATCCAAGTGCCCCAGCGGAAAGCGACGCGTCGAGCAGCGCACACATGGCGTCAAGCTCGAGATCGG
>JAKAOD010000103.1 GCA_021823365.1 Actinomycetes bacterium
GGCGAACCCGGGTCGTCAGCTCTGGCGCACCTGGGTGACGGCCCCGGTCACGGCGTCGACGCCGACCTTGTACTTGGTGCCGCCGTTGCGCACGAACACCCAGTACCAGCGCCACTTGTCGCCATTGAGGCTTGTCTTGTAGGCGCTACCGCCGCCGGCGGCCTTCACTGCGTTCGCTTGGGCTGTTGCGGCCGCCACGAGGTTCGGGTCGCGGTAGCCGAGCCCGCTGCCGGAGGCGGCGGTGACGGTGCCGGGCGATGAGGTGGCGTCGACCCAGACGCTGGTCGTGCCGGCGTTCTGGCCGTTCTCGCCCAGCTGCAGCTTGACCTGGTAGTAGTCCTTCTGGCCTTGGGACTTGAGCTGGTTGTGCTTGACCGAGAGGACCTGGCGACCCTGGACGGTGACGAAGTTGGTGGCATCGGTCGCCGCCTGGCTGGCCGAGATCTGGGGGGAATCCGAGCCGGTCGAGCCCCCGCCGCTTGATCCGCCACCGCCGGAGCCGGGCCCAGCGCCCGAGTCAGAGCCTTCGCCCGCGCCGTCGCCAGATCCTCCACCCGGGTTCTGGCTCTCGGCGAGGTTCTGCCACCACACGGCATCGCTGTAGGGGGCGTTGTCGTTGCGGTAGACGTGGATGTCGTAGACGCCGTTGTTGGTCTGCATCCGGATGTCGAACACCCGGTGGGTCAGCGCGCCGCCATGGGCCTCGGTGTCGGCCTCCACCGCGAGCACCGTCGCGCCGCCGCCGTCGTTGGCGTTGGCGTAGTCGATGGCAGTGGTGCACTCGTCGCCGGCGACGGCGCAGGTGGTCGTGCCGTGCGTCGGTGCGCTGCTGGCGGCAAAGGCGCTCGGGGCGCCAGCGAGGAGGCCGCCTCCGGCGATGGCGAAGGCGCCGAGCGAGACGGCCGAGCCGCGCAGCGCCCGCCTGCGACGCCGGTCACGGGTCACGGGGCCCGCCGATCCCGCCGCGTGGGGCGTCCCCGACGTCGGGGTCATGGGTAGGTCGTTCATCTGGGACATAGAGGCTTCTCCTGGTGTGCTGGTCGAGCGTTGGGGTTGGGCATCGCTGTGGATGTCGAAGCGGTCTCCTCTCAGCTGTCGTTGCCGCTCGTCGCGGACTCGGGGTGATCGGGGGAGGACCCCCCGGTCGAGGCGCCCGACCGGTCGGGCGACCGGTCGGTCGAGTGGTCGGTCGAGCTGACCCCGGGTGCGGTCGTCGCTGGGGCCTCGGAGGTCTCGACCGGTTCGACCGGCTGTTGCTCGGCCGGGTTGGCAAAGAGCACGCCGTCGTTGGACTGTTGGACGTGGACGACATAGGTGGTGCCGTTGGGCGCCAGGACCCGCACGTCGCAGACGGGCACGCCCCGCTCGACGTCGGGCTCGGTCTTGAGAGCTCGCGCCGTGCCGGGCCCGGGGTAGTGGCTGTCGACGTAGCTGACCGCCGCCTGGTCGGTGCCGGCGGCACCGGCGGTGGTGACAGCGGCCAGGCGCACGGCGGCGGGGACGACCGGTTGGTGACCGGTCGACGAAAGGGTCAGGCCGCCGGCCACCACGCCGGCGCCGAGCGCGCCGGCGGTGACGAACAGGGCCCGGCGGCGCCAGCGGGTTCCGGATGGGGGGCTTTCGGTCATGTTCACACCATGACCGGCGGACCTTAAGCGGCCGACCCTGCGGGGATTAGATCTTGCTAATCGGAGGGGTTGCGAAGGCGGTAGCCGGCGCCGCGGACGGTGCGGATGAACGGACGCAGCCCGTCCTGGTTGAGCTTGCGTCGCAGGTAGCTGATGTAGACCTCGACGACGTTGGTCCCCGGGTCGAAGTCGTAGTCCCAGACCCGGGCAAGGATCTGGGCTCGGGAGAGCAGCTGGTCGGGGTGGCGCATGAACAGCTCGAGCAGCGCCCACTCCTTCGGGGCCAGATCGACGCGGCGCTCGCCTCGCCATGCCACCTTGGTCAACAGGTCGAGGCGGAGGTCGTCGACGACCAGCTCGGTCGAGCTGCGCTGCTCGACGCTTCGCAGCGCGGCCCGGACCCGGGCGAGCAGCTCGTCGAAGGCGAACGGCTTGGTCACGTAGTCGTCGGCGCCGGCGTCGAGGCCGCGGACCTTGTCGGCCGTCTCGCCGCGGGCGGTGAGCACGATGACCGGCACCCCGAGGCGCTCGGCTCGCCAGCGGCGCAGCACCGAGAGCCCGTCGGTGCCGGGCAGGGTCAGGTCGAGCAGCACCAGGTCGAGGTCGTCGCCGCTCGCCGCGGCCAGGACGAGGGCCTCGTCGCCGTCTCTCGCCACGGCCGTCGCGTAGCCCTCCGCCTTGAGGCCCTTGGCCAAGAACGCGGCGATGCCCTCGTCGTCCTCCACGATGAGGATCATCAGGCGCCCCCCTCGTCCGCGGGAAGGGGACGTACGCAGCCGGCGGGGAGCACGACCTCGACCGTGGTCCCCCGGCCCTCGGCGCTTTGGAGTCGCACCCGGCCGCCGTGGGCCTCGGTGACGGCCTTGACGATGGCGAGGCCGAGCCCGGCCCCTTTCTGGCCGGTCGGCCCGGCTCTGCGGAACCGGTCGAACACCTCGGCCTGGGCGTCGGCCGCGATGCCGCACCCGGTGTCGGCAACCCAGAAGACCAGTTCGGGATCGATGCGCGCCCCCAGCTCGATGGCATCTCCCGGCGTGGTGGCCTTGACCGCGTTGTCGACGAGGTTGAGCAGCGCCCCGCGCAGCTTGGCGCCGTCGACGACGACCACCACGTCGGGAACCTCGAACAGCTTCCAGCTCCGCTCCGCCAGCACCCGGGCGGCGGCGAACAGCTCGCCCATGAACGCCCGCAGCGCGGCCGGCTCGGCTTCCACGAAGTCCGGCGCGAAGGACCGGCCGAGGAGCAGCAGCCGGTCGACCAGGCTCGACATCTGGCCGAGCTCTCGGACCACCCTGGTCGTCGCCTCCGACACCTCGGCCCGCTCGGGCGAAGGATTGCGCTCGAGGACCTCCAGGTGCCCGCGGGCGACGGTGAGCGGGGTCCGCAGCTGGTGGGACACATCCGAGAGCAGCTGGCGCTGCGCGTCGAGACCGGCGCCGATGCGCTCCAGCATCCCGTCGAAGGCAGCCCGCAGCCGGCCCACCTCGTCGTCGGCCCCGCCCTCGGCGCCAAGCCGCGCGCCGAGGTCACCCGCGCTGGCCTCCACCGCCGCCTGGGTGACCGCGCCGACGGTGCGCAATAGGCGCCGCATCACCAGGAACGAGCTGAGCAGGGCCGCCAGGACCGCGACGCCCGCCTCGGCGCCGGCCAGGAGCAGCACCTGGTCACGCTGGGACTGCAGGCCTGCCAGGTCGGCCGCCGCCACCAGCACCCCGATCGTCGAGCCGCCGGCGGTCCGGATGGGGCTGGCCAGCACCAGGAAGGTCGAGGCGCCAGCCTGGACGTCTTTGAGCTGCGAGCGCACCGGTGGGGCCGCCAGCCACCCGGCGACGGTCGGACGCGACGCCAGCACCTCTGCGCCGGGGCTGGCGAGGGTCGGCTGGCCCTGGAGGCCGACCACCAACAGGTGCCCGGCGGCGAGCAGGTGGGTCTGGAGGTACGCACGCGAGAACGCCTCCATGCCCTGGCCAGCAGGGCGCTGAGCGGCGGCGCGGGCGTACTCGGGCCCCTCCTCGGAGAGGTCCGAGACGATCGTGTGGGTGTAATGCGCACTGAACCCGTGCACCACCTCCACGGTCACCGCGCCCAGCACCACCACGAGCACCACCCCGTGGACGACCAGCACCCTCGCCCCGGTCCCGAGGCGCCACCCCCGACGACGCACCGAGCCTCCGCGCGCCGCCGGGCGAGCGTCGAGCCCGCCACCCGTGCGGGCGGCCCGCCGCCCGAAGCTCGCCCTACCCATTGGGACATGCCCGCGCGCGCCGGGCGCAGGCCGGGACGGCCGCCCTCTCTCCGATCACCGATCGGTGGCCGGGGACCCAGACGGGGTGGTCGTCGCCGGCCGGACCCCCGCCTTCAGCTGCTCGGCCTCTCGCGAGTCGCTACCGATTGGCGCCGGCAGGCTCGACACCGGGCGGTCGGGCGTCACCACGTTCACGGGCCGCCCGGTGCTCGAGGTTCGGTCCGAGCCGGCTGCCGCCGGCGTCGCCGCGGGCGACCCACCTGCGGTGGTGGTGGCGGGCACGGTGACCGGCCCAGGGAGCCTGGTCGCCGACGATGGGATGCCGATCCTGACAGCCACCGTCGCTGCGGTCGCCACGATCAGCAGAGCCAGGACACCCCACACGGTCCGCATGCACCCATTCTCCTACCGGACGGCGGGACATGACAGGCGCGCCGTCGAGTGGCCGAGCGATGTCTCAGCTCGGCCACCTCTCTCGGCGCTGCCTACAGCCGGCAGGGCCCACCTCCGACTCAGCGGGAGGCTCAGCGGATCCTCAGCGGTCGTCTGCCAGGTCGACGAGCGCCAATGCGGCGACGGCACGACCGAGGCGGGCGCGCGCCGGTGCCCGGATGACGATAGGGGAGACGCCAGCCACCCCCGGCCAGTAGCGGACCCGATGGCGGCCGGCTGGACCGGTGATGATCGTCGCGGCGCTCAGCATCCTCCGTCGATGGCCAGGCGACTGACACGGGCTCGTGCCCGCCGACGACCTCTCGGGCGGCAGTGCGGAGCCTTGACAGCCCGTCGAGCAGCGCATCGTGGGTGCCTCGGTGGCTTCGCCGTTGCCTTGGTCCGGCGGGGGCGAGCGGTGGACGGAGTCCACCTCCCAGCTGAGATCAGCGGCGCCGGTACACGTTGGCTCGGTGCTCGATCCTCACGACGTGAACGACGGGGTCCTCCTGCAGGAGCCGGTAGATGACCCGGTAGGCGCCGCGCCGCGCCGAGAAGTACCCGGCCAGCTCGCGCCCGAGCGGCTTGCCCACGCGACCCGGGTCCTCGCAAAGGGGGCCGCTGCAGAACTCCCAGACGGCGAGGGCAACCGGGAGCGGCAGCTCGTGCTCGAGGGCACGCCGGGCGGCTCCAGAGAGTCGCAGCTCATACCCAGCGTTCACACCGCGCCGGTCTCGCGGCGCTGGCGCTCCTCCAACAGGTGGGCCATCTCCTCGCCGGTCGTGAACTCGCCGCGATCGAGCTCTGCCTCCGCTTCCCTGATGGCGGTGAGGGCCTGCGGGTCGGAGAGGACGTCGAGGGTCTCCTCCATCGCGGCGAGATCCTCGGGTGAGATCAGCACGGCTGCTGGGTGGCCGTGCTTGGTGATCGTGACCCGAGCGTGGGTCTTCTCCACGGCGGAGACCAGCTCGGAGAGCCGGTTGCGGGCATCAGCCAGGGGGAGTTCTTCGATAGCCATAAGTATAGGCAGATTAAACCGGCACGGGCGGAAGACGGACGTCGGGCTCCGATTCGGCCGGCATCCGACGATGTCCCTCTCGATCCCGCAGGGAAGATTCGTCCGAACCAGTCATGCCGCGTGATACTCGTCGATCAGCCCGTCGAGGACCTCCTGCCGGCGGATGCCGGAGATCGTCGGTGGCTTTGGGCGGCCCCAACGGGGTCACCGTGACCGGTCGCTCTCAGCAGGCACGAGTACCTCCTGGAAGGCGGCCGCCGGGGGCTCCAATCTCTGGTTCGTCGAGCCAGCGACCGGGCCAGCCTCGGTGAGCATCGGAGCACAGACGGCCGCCGTCCCCAGCGGCAGCTCGGCCGTCGTGCTCGTGCGGTTCAACGTCTCCTGCTGCATTCGGCGCGCTCGTCGGGCCGCCCTCGCCGGTCCCTACTACAGTGCTCCGGCGATGGTCCGCCCGAGACCGATCACCTTCGCCGGTGGGCGCAGCGCGAACACGAGGAACATGGTGGTGCCCACGTGCACGAACAGGTACGTCTGGCGCGAGGCGACCGCGTAGAACGCCTCCGAACCGATGCCGCGTACGGTCGTCACGTGCCCGAGGTGCTTCGACTTGGCGAAGCCGCTCTCGAGGAACATGAACAGCCGTTGGGTCCCCACGCCACCGAAGTACTCGATGACGACGTCGCCGATCGCCCCGGCCTTCGTGCCACCGTTGCCGTAGTAGACGCACATCGTCCAGCGGACGTTGCCGCCGGGCACCGGCTCGGTCATCTGCATGGGCGCCGCCGGGCTCTCCACGCTGACGCCGAGCGCGGCGTCGATCTGCCCCCTCGAAACCGGCCAGGTGCAGCTGGGCTGGCGCCTCGGAGCCTGCGTGGCGCCGACCGGCGGTGCCGTGGCGCCGAAGGCGACAAGACAGGTCGCGGCAACCACCCCCAGGCCGCAAGCACGGACGAAGCGCTTGCTGACCTGCTGGCTCATCGCTACCTCCACGATCGACGATCGACCCTCGTGCCGCCTTGGCCCGAGGCTTCCCAACCCGTTGAGGACCGTGAGGCGACAACCTGTCGTGGCCCACGGTGGGTCCTCGTGATGTTGCACCGAAGGGGGACGGATGCCGGCGCTCAGCGGCGCCAACCCTCAGGCGTTCGTGCCGGGAGCTTGCGGGGTGGCCGGCGCTGTTCCGGTCCCGCGCGAAGCGACCGCCTCGGGCTGCACCCGTAGGCGAGCGGTCGAGACGACCAGGCCAGCTGCGAGCACGAGCGCGATCCAGCACCCGGCGCCGAGGTAGCTCGGGTGCAGGTGCAACAGCAGCTTCAGCACGACGAGCACGCTGGTGCCGGCGGCGGCGAGGAGTCGGGCGCGCCCGCGCCCGAATGCCTCGAGCGCGCCGACGCGCAGGGACGGGGCGATGCGCGCGAGCAGCACGTCCGCACCGACGGCGAGCGCCACGAGCAGAGCCAGCACCCCGAGAACGCCGTCCGGGCTTCCTACGCCGGAGCTCGAGTACGAGTAGGGTCCGACCGAGACGTCGACCCACGGCAAGGCCAGCAGGTCGATCGCCAGCGCGAGCGCCATGCCGGCCGTCCAGTAGTCGAGCTTGGTGAGCTTGCTCCGGTCCATCGCCTGCCCCTTTCGCCAACGCGCGGCGCTTGAGCGACCCTACGCAGACGGCGACGGTTGCGGCATCGGGCAGCCTGCCCATTTCCGGCGGGCCTGAGGTCGACAGGGACTGCGTCCCCCGACGTGGTGGAGCTCGTCGGCGGTCGGCGTGGGGTGGTGGCACTAGGTGACGTTCCCGATGCGCGGGCAGATCAGGGTGCTCAGGGTTCCTTCGGCGGTGGCCAGGGACGGTCCACCCCGGGAGCCGCCGTCGTTCGATGACGCGCCGCCGTCAGCGGCACGGACGGGTCCCGCTGGACGGTCATAGAGTGCCATCGAGCAGCTCGTCGACTCGCTCGCCCAGTACGAACGGGCGCACGAGAGCCTCGTCGAGCCCGGCGCTGGAAGCCGACGGCAGCTGAGAGCAGGCCATAGCTTCCGAAGACCAAGCACCGGGGAGGCAGCCCATCGCAACTCAGCACGGCCATGCTCGCATCAGCTCGCGGCGAGAGGCGATCCCGAGCTTGGCGTAGACGTGCGAGAGGTGGTGGTCGACCGTCTTGGCCGAGATGAAGAGCTCGCGGGCGATCGCCGGGCTCGTGAGGCCCGTGGCGGCGAGCTCGGCGACCCGGCGCTCCTGGGGGGTGAGCTCGCCGTTTCGGCCAGCGCCACGACGACGGCCGCCTGCCAGCGCCAGCTCGTGCTCGACGAGCCGGCCGATGCGGCGGGCGCCAATCGGCTCGACGAGCTCGACGGCGCGCCCGAGCAGCGTCCGCGCCTCGTTCCCGCGACCACTGCGACGGCAGAAGCGGCCAAAGGCGAGCAAGGTCTCCGCCTCGGCGAGAGGCATCGGCAGCTCCCGGTGATGCTCGAGAGCCTCCTGGAAGCCTCGGTACGCCTCCTTGTCCTGCCCGCGCAGCCAGGCGATGGTGGCAAGGCCGACACGCGCCGTGGCGCGCGGCGCACGACAGGGCAGCAGCCGGTATAGCTCGCTCAACCGCAGCGAGAGCGCTTCGGCCCGCTCGAGCTCGCCAGCGGCGAGGTAGGCGTCGATCGCGCTTGCATGCCAGGGGACGACGCACGGCTCGAGGATGCCGTTGCCTTCGGCGAGCTCGGCCGCCGCGTCAGCGGCGCGAGCCGCTCGCGGTGCCTCGCCAGCGGCGAGGAAGCGCCGGCACTCGAACAGACGCAGCCAGAGGCGCAGATAGGGGGACTCGATCGACGCCTCGAGGAGCTCTTCGACCTTGGCCGCCCAGCGAGCGCTCCCCTCGTCGTCGCCAAGCTCGTTGTCGACATGCGCCAACCCGACGTAGCTGAACGGGGCGATGCTCGGGACCAGGGCCACGAGCTCAGCCGCCCGCAGCAGGAGCGTCTTGGCTTGGCCGAGCTTGCCGATCCGCCACAGCGTGTCGGCGTGGTTGACGGCGAGGGTCTGTAAGGTGACGGCGGCGCCCTGGGACCTCGCCGTGTCATCGAGCTGCTCGAAGCAGCGCTCGCTCTCGTCGAAGCGCTCGAGGATCTTGGCGATGTTGGCCCAGCTGAAAAGGATGTCCCACTGCCACGGAGTGCGCACCGGCTGGCCGGCGGCCGGCATCTCGCCTGCGGCGGAGGCCGCGACCTGCTCGACGGCGGAGGCATCGCCGCCGATGACGGCGAGGTGGGCGTCGGCCACCCTTGCCGCTTCGCCGACCGCGCCGCCGGCGGCCTCGCCGAGGCCGGCGATGGCCCGTCGTGCCTCGTGGATGCCCTCGAACAGCCAGTCGATGTAGGCCGAGTCGAGCCGGATCTCGACAGCGAGGTCACGGTCGAGCCCGGTCGCGAGCATGCTGGCGCTGGCTGCGGTGCGCTT
>JAKAOD010000104.1 GCA_021823365.1 Actinomycetes bacterium
GGTACCTGTGCGACGACTGCCGGAAGGCAGCGGACCTGGCTGCCGTCGCGACGCTGCTCCCGGAGCCCGAGGCTCCGAAAGCCCGCCGGTTCAGCAGGTCCCGCGAGATCGCGAGCTGATCCGGCCCCAGCAGGCCCCGCGCCCAGCCTGCGCGGGCGCGACAGGACCGTGCGGGCGCAGGCCGGCGGGTCGATAGAGTCACTGGCCGTGCAGACGCCTGGATCTTCGACCGTGAGCGTCCTGGGCCACCGAGTCGAGCGCCGCGAGGACCCGCCGCTGCTCACCGGCGCGGCCGAGTACCTCGCCGACCTGCGGCCCGAGGGGATGCTCCACGCGGTCTTCGTGCGCTCGAACGTCGCGCACGGGGAGCTGCGGGGGGTGGAGGTCGCCGACGCGCTCGCGCGGCCCGGCGTGGTCGCCGCGTTCAGCGCCGACGACCTCGGGCTGCCGGACATTCCCGAGTGGCCCCGTCCCGACGGGCAGCCCCGCCCGGAGCTCGCGAGGCCGTGCCTGGCGAAGGGCCGAGTCCGCTTCGTCGGGGAGGCGGTGGCGGTGGTGGTCGCCGAGTCGGAGGCCGCGGCCGTCGACGCGGCGGAGCTGGTCGTCGTGGACGTGGACCCGCTGCCTGTCGTGATCGACCCGCTGGAGGCGCTCGGTCCGGACTCGCCGCAGTTGTTCCCCGAGCTCGGGACGAACGTGGTGCTCGAGGCCGGCCCTGCAGTCCCCGACGCGCTGTCCGGCGCCGAGGTGGTCGTGCGGGCTCGCTTCGTGAACCAGAGGGTCGCGGCCGTGCCGATGGAGCCGAACGGGACGCTCGTGATCCCCGCTCCGGATGGGGGCCTCGACTGCGTGATGAGCTGCCAGGCGCCGTTCCTCGTCCGTCGCGGGATCGCCCGCGCCCTGGGGCTCGACGAAGCGAGCGTGCGGGTACGCACGGTCGCGGTGGGTGGCGGGTTCGGTGCCAAGGGCGGCGTCTACCCCGAGCAGGTCGTCGTCGCGGCGCTCGCCGCGCGGCTCGGCCGGCCCGTCCGCCACGCGGAGACGCGCTCGGAGAACCTGGTTGCGATGAGCCAGGGGCGCAGCCAGGTCCAGGACGTGGCGCTCGGGGCGCGCCGGGACGGGACGATCGTGGGGCTCGAGGCGAGGACGGTGACCGACGTGGGGGCGTACCCCTGGCGTGGTGCCATCCCCTTTCGGACCGCGCGGCTGATGGCCACCGGCGTCTACCGGATCCCGAGCCTCGCGCTCACCTCGCTCGGCGTGGTCACGAACGCGACGCCGATCGGTCCCTACCGCGGCGCCGGACGTCCGGAGGCGACGGCGATGCTCGAGCGCGCGATCGACATGCTGGCCGCCGAGCTGGGCAAGGACCCCGTCGAGGTGCGGCGCGTGAACATGCTCGCGCCCGGCGATTTTCCCTACACGACGGCCACCGGCGCCGTCTACGACAGCGGCGAGTTCGGGCGCGCGCTCGACAGGGTGCTCGAGCTCGCCGGGTACGACGACGTCCGCGCCGAGCAGCAGGACCGGCGCCGCCGCGCGGATCCGATGGCCCTCGGCCTCGGCCTCTCGACCTTCGTGGAGGTGAGCGGCTCGGGTGGGGAGTACGGCGGCGTGTCGATCGGCGAGGACGGGGTGGTCGTCGTCACCACGGGCGCGTCGCCGCACGGCCAGGGCCTCGCGACGGCGCTCGCCCAGATCGTCGGGGCAGAGCTCGGCGTCGAGGTGGATCGTGTCCGCGTCGTGCACTCGGACACGGCCCTCGTGCCCGAGGGCGTCGGCACCTTCGGGTCCCGTTCCGGCCAGCTCGCCGGCAGCGCGGCGCTCAACGCCGCCCGCGCCGTCGTCGACCAGGCACGTGCGCTCGCCTCCGGGCTCCGCGAGGTGGCACCGGCGGACCTCGTCGTGGTCGACGGCGGACTGGCGGTCGCGGGCGTGCCCGCGAGCGTGCTCGGCTGGGCGGAGCTGGCGGCGGCCGCGCCGGAAGGCCGGCTGCACTCCGAGGGCGACTTCACACAGGACCTCGGCACGTACCCGTTCGGGGCGCACGTGGCGATCGTGGAGGTCGACACCGAGACCGGCCGCGTCTCGCTCGTGCGGCTCGTCGCCGTCGACGACTGCGGGACCGTCGTGAACCCGATGATCGTGGAGGGGCAGGTGCACGGCGGGCTGGCCCAAGGCATCGCCCAGGCGCTGTTCGAAGAGGTCCGTTACGACGGGCTCGGCAACCCGTTGACGGCGACCCTCGCGGACTACGGCATGCCGAGCGCCGCGGAGCTCCCCTCCTTCGAGCTGGACGGGACCGTGACCCCCTCCCCTCGGAACCCGCTCGGGATGAAGGGGGTCGGCGAGTCGGGCACGGTCGGTGCCACCGCCGCCGTCCAGAACGCGGTCGTCGACGCGCTGTCGCCGTTCGGCGTCCGGCACCTCGACATGCCGCTCACCCCCGAACGTGTCTGGCGTGCCATCCGTGCCGCCGGAGCCGCCGGAGCCGCCGACGCCGCCGGCCGCCCAGCCGGCGACGCCGCCGGCCGCCCAGCCGACGCGCCCGGCCGGTCGTAGGCTGCGTCGAATGGCTTTCCTCATCCGCAAGCTGCTCCGAGTGCTGCAGCTCCGACGCGAGCAGCGCCGGCGATCCCGTCGCTGACGCGTCGGGCGACGTGGCGCGCCCGCCTCGGGCGTCGTCGCCCCGTGCCAGCTGGAAGGCGACCGCCCGCGCGCTGACCGCGCGCATCCGCCGGGACCGGGTCTCCGTCTCCGCAGGGAGCCTCGCCTACCACGGCTTCTTCGCCTTCTTCCCGGCGGTGATCGCCGCGCTGGGCGTCCTCACGCTCGTGCACGCCGGTGCCGGGACGGTCCACCACGTGGTCCACGGCATCGCAAAGGCACTCCCCCCGGGCGTGGCGGGCGTCTTCGAGGGCGCGGTGCGCGCCGCCACCAGGCGAGACGAGGGCTCGGCCGTCGCGGTGGTGATCGGCACTGTCGTGGCGTTGTGGAGCGCCACCAGCGCGGCCGCCGTGCTGCAGCAGGTCCTCGACGTCGCGTACGGGGTGCCGACCGATCGGAAGTTCGTGGCACGCCGGGCCCGCGGTCTGTCGCTCCTGGCGCTGACCGCCGTGCTCGGGGGCCTCGCCGCAGCACTGGTGGTCTTCGGTCAGGCGATCGGGGCGGCGATCGGGCTGGCGATCCGCGGGGTACCGTCCGGGGGGGCGGGCTTCACGGTCTCCTGGACGATCTTCCGGTGGGTCGTCGCGTCCGCCTCGATCTCGGTCCTGTTCTCCAGCTACTACGCCTTCGGCCCGAACCGGAAGCGGGCGCCCTGGAGGTGGGTGACAGCGGGGAGCCTCCTCGCGACCGCGGTGTTCCTCGCCGGGTCGCTCGGCTTCTCGTTCTACGTCAGCTCGTTCGGCTCGTACGCGAAGACCTACGGCAGCTTCGCGGGCGTGGCCATCTTCATCTTCTGGCTCTACCTGAGCTCGCTCGCGGTGCTCGTCGGGGGCGAGCTGAACGCCGAGCTCGAACGCGCGGGAGGGGTGGGAGCCGCCGAGGCGTCCGCCCGTCAGCCCTCGGCGGGAGATCGCGGGGTCGGGGTTCGGGCGGCGGGCCGACCCGGCGCGGCGCCGACGAGCGGCGACCCGCGCCCACCGGCGCGGTCACCCGCGGCGCCGCCTTCGCTCCCCTCCGGGCTCTTGGACGCGCGGCCCCGGCCTGCCGCGCCCGGTGCAGAGGAGGCGGGCCCCTGGTCGCCGTGACCCGGCCACCAGGCGCGGTGGCCGATGAGGGCCGTGAGCGACGGCGTGAGGAACATGGCCATCACGAACGCCGCCACGACGATCCCGAAGGAGATCGCGAAGCCCATCTGGGTGAGCGTGACCCCGCCGGCCAGCATGAGCGACGCGAAGGTGCCCGCGAGGATGAGCCCTGCAGACGCGATCGTCGGACCCGCGTGGCGCACGGCCATCGCCGCGGCCTCGTGCGGGCTCTGGCCGTCACGCGCCTCTTCGCGCAGCCGCGACACCATCAGGATGTTGTAGTCGGTGCCGAGCGCCACGACGAAGAGGTACATCACGATCGGCAGGATGAAGGAGAGCCCGGCGGTGCCGTGCTGGAACACGAGGACGGTCGCGCCGAGGGTGCCCCCGAAGCCGAGCCCGACGGCCCCCATCAGGTACCAGGGAGCGACCGCGCTGCGCAGCAGCAGCGCGAGGATGAGAAGGATCAGCCCGGCCGCGACCGGGAACACGAGCGCGTAGTCGTGCCCCATCGCGGCCTGGAGGTCCACGTAGACCGAGGTGATGCCGCCGATCAGCGGCTTCGTGCCATGAGGCGCGCGGTCCGCAGCGAGCTGCAGCGGCCCGCGCACCGTGGCCATCGCCGCGTTGGACTGCGCCGGATGGGTGAGCACCACGCGGAAGTCCGCCACCGTGCCGTGCTCGGCGACCCGCGCGGGCGCGACGGTGGCGACCCCCCGCACGTGGGAGAGACCGGCCCCGAAGGCGGTGAGCGCGGCAGTGGGGATCCTCGTCCGATCGGTGGACTCGAGGTACACGTCGGTCGGATCGGCGGCGCCAGCCGCGTAGCCGCGAAGGAGCACCTTGGAGTACACCGCGGACTCGGTCGACGATGTCTTGCCCGATGTGAGTGTGAACGACGGGTGGAAGCTGAACGCAGCGGCGGCCAGCGCGACGAGCACGCCGCCGCTCACGGCGGCGAACCGGCCCGGACGGCGCGCCAGCGCGCCCCCGATCGCCTGGAAACGGGGCGCCTCCGGCTCGCGCTGGAACGCACGCGAGGGCCAGAACACCCGCGTCCCGAGCAGGGACACGATGGCGGGGACGAGCGTGAGGCCCGCGAGCAGCGTCGTCGCGACCGCGAGCGCGAGCGCCGGGCCCAGCGAGCGGAAGAGGGTGATGCTGGACAGCGTCAGCGCGAGGAAGGCGATGATGACGGCGCCTGCGGCGGTCGCGATCGCCGGGCCGACCCGCGTGATCGCCTGGACCATGGCGTCCTTCACCTCGGTGCCGGAGCGCAGCCGTTCCCGGAAGCGGAACATGAGGAAGAGGACGTAGTCGGTGCCGACGCCGAAGAGGACGACGATGAGCATCGTCGAGACGGTGCTGTCGATGTGCAGCCCGAACGCCTCGCTCATGGACGCGATCAGGCCGTCTGCGATCTGCGACACGACTCCGATCGCGAGCACCGGAAGGAGCGCGATCACCGGGCTGCGGAAGATGAGGAGCAGGAGCGCCAGGATGAGACCGATCGTGGCGATGGCCACCACCTTGGCGGCCTTGGCCCCGGACTTCTGCTGGTCGACGTAGGTCGCGGCGCTCCCGGTGACCCCCGCCCGCAGGGGGCTTCCCCGCATGAGGGAGGCGACGTCCTGGCGGATCGTGAGGACTGCATCGGTCTGCGCAGTCGTGAGCTGCCCCTGAGCGTTCGGCATCTGCACGGGGATGACCCCGACGAGGCCGTTCTTGGAGACGATCGCCGGTTCGACCGTGCCAACTGCGTCGATGTGGCGCGCAGCGAGCGCGCGCTGGGCGCGGTCGAGCAACGACACGTCGCCGGCGTCGAGGTGCCGGCCGTTCGTCGACTCCACCACCACCAGCACTGCGGGGGTCCCGGCTTCCGGGAACGCCGACTTCTGGAGGTTGGCGGCCTGCACCGATTGGTAGTGGCTCGGGAGGAACGAGACTTCGCTCGATGTCGTTGCGAGCTTCGGCGCGAGGGCGACGATGATCGCCGCGGCCACCACCCAGAGCCCGATGACGCGCCACGGGTGGCGCACGACTGCCCGGCCGAGCGTCCTGAACATGGGCGTGGTTCCTCCGTCCTCCCCCGTTGGTTCCCCTATCGTTCCCGGCGCGGACCGACGAGCTGCGCTCGTGCCTCCCGGCGGTCAGCCAAGATCTTACCTGACGTTCAGTAAGTTACCTACTTGTCGCCCGGCAAGTCAAGTGGCTATACTGCGGGCAAATGGTCTGGAGCGTGATCGAGCCGGGTGAGCCCGAAGGGGTGGAAGCAGCGGCAGAGGCCGACGACGCGGAAGCAGCGGTGGAGGCGGACGACCCGGAAGCAGCGGTGGAGGCGGACGACGCGGAAGCAGCGGTGGAGGCGGATCGGGGTGCTGACCCCGCCGAATCGGCCGCAGGCCACGGGGGTCACCCCCGCCAGGTCGCCGCTCCCGGGCACCACGACGACGGGGGTCACCCCCGCCACCCCGGCCATGTCGGGGACCAGACGCGGGCCAGGATCCTCGACGTCGCGCTCGAGCTGATCGCCGACCGTGGGTTCGCCGCCACCTCGACCCGGGAGATCGCCGAGCGTCTCGGGTTCACGAAGGCGGCGCTCTACTACCACTTCCGCACGAAGGACGATCTGCTCGCAGCGATCGTCGGCACGGTGATGACCGATCTCGAGACGTTGGTCGAGCGCGGGCAGGGGGCGCGCACGCCGGAAGAGCGCCGGGAGCTGGTCGAGGGCTACGTGCACCTGGTCCAGGCGCACGCGGACCTGATCCGCGTCCTGGCCAGTGACCCGTCCGTGAAGCAGAGCGCGGGCCTCCACGACGCGATGCCGATCTTCCGCCGGCTCGGACGTCCGCTCGCCGGCGCCGACGAGCCAGACGCCGCGCAGCGCATCAGGGTGCGCGCCGCGCTCATGGCCATTCACGGGGTCCTCGTGTACGCGCAACCCGGCGAGGACCCCGAGGTCTCGCGGGCGGCGGCGATCGATGCGGCGTGCGCCGTGCTCGGGCTCCCGGGAGCTCGCCAGGGCGAGCACGGCGACCAGGGCGACCGGGTAGATCACGACGAGCAGGGCGACCGGGGCGAGCGGGAAGACCACGGCGACCAGGGCGAGCAGGGCGAGCGGGTAGACCACGGCGACCAGGGCGAGCAGGGCGCTCAGACGGAACGGTCCCAGTGACCGTCGCGGGAGTGCAGACGGATGCGCGGGGGGCGCTGGACCGTCGCGGGGTCCTGCTCGTCATCTCCGCGTTGCTCCTCGGGATGCTGCTCGCGGCGCTCGACCAGACGATCGTCTCCACCGCGCTGCCCACGATCGTGGGGGACCTCGGCGGCGCGTCGCACATCGCATGGATCGTCACCGCGTACCTGGTGACCTCGACCGTGTCGACCCCGCTGTGGGGCAAGCTGGGCGACCTCTACGGCCGCAAGTCGTTCTTCCAGGCGGCGATCGTCATCTTCCTCGCCGGCTCCGCCCTGTCGGGGCTCAGCCGCACGCTCGAGATGCTCATCGCCTTCCGGGCGCTGCAGGGGCTGGGCGCAGGCGGCCTCATGGTCGGTGCCCAGGCGATCATCGGCGACATCGTCTCGCCGCGCGAGCGCGGTCGCTATCAGGGGCTCTTCGGCGCAGTCTTCGCTGTGGCAACGGTGGTCGGTCCGCTGCTCGGGGGCTTCCTCACCCAGCACGCGAGCTGGCGGTGGGTCTTCTACATCAACGTGCCGATCGGGGCCGTCGCTCTCGTCGTCACCGCAGTCGTGCTCCCAGCGCACCTGAGGGGAGCGAGGAGGCCGGTGATCGACTACGTCGGGACGCTGGTGCTGAGCGCGGCGGTCACCGCGCTCGTGCTCGTCGCGAGCCTCGGAGGGACGACGTACGCATGGTCCTCGGTCCCGATCGCGATCCTGGGCGCCTCCGGCGTGGCCCTGCTCGTGGTGTGGGCGCTCGTCGAACGGCGGGTCCGCGAGCCGGTGCTGCCGCTCCATCTGTTCGCGAACCGGGTCTTCTCGGCGACGAGCGCGATCGGCTTCGTCGTCGGCTTCGGCCTCTTCGGCGCGGTCACGTTCATGCCGGTCTTCTTGCAGGTCGCCAAGGGTGCCGACCCGACCCTCTCGGGCCTCCAGCTCCTTCCGCTCATGGCCGGCCTGCTGCTCACCTCCATCGTGTCGGGGGTGGTGATCAGCCGTTCGGGCCGCTACAAGGTGTTCCCCATCGTCGGCTCGGCGGTGATGACGCTCGGGATGTACCTCCTGGCGACCGTGCACGCCACGACGTCCGACGGCGTCATGTACCTGTACATGGTCGTCCTCGGCCTCGGCCTCGGCGCTGTGATGCAGGTGCTCGTGATCGCCGTCCAGAACGCGGTCCCCTACGAAGAGCTCGGCGTGGCCACCGCGGGCGCGACGTTCTTCCGGTCCATCGGCGGCTCGTTCGGGGCCGCGATCTTCGGGGCGATCTTCGCCAACGTGATCGGCGGCAGGCTCGCCACGGCGCTGCACGGGTACCCCGTTCCGAGAGACCTGGGAGCTTCGGTGAGCCCCGCATCGTTGCAGCACCTCCCCGCGGGGGTCCACGCGGCGGTCGCATCGGCGTACGCGTCGACGGTCGGCACGGTCTTCCTCGTGGCGGTGCCGATCATGGGGCTCGCTTTCCTCCTCACGTGGCTCCTGCCCGAGGTGCGGCTGCGCGCGCACGTGGGCAACGAGGTTCCCTCGTCCGCGCTCGGCGAAGCCTCGTCCGCGCTCGGCGAAGCGTCGTCCGCGCTCGGCGAAGCCTCGGCGGCGGTCCCGGTCGATCCTGCGCCGCCCGGTTCGGCGCCGCCGGCCGGCGTCGCGTCTGCGCCCGCACCCACGGCCTGACCTGCGGCCCTTCCCTGCGGGCGTCAGGCAGGCGGGTTCGGCTTTCCCTCGGCCCGGGAGCCTGCGGGG
>JAKAOD010000105.1:0-2028 GCA_021823365.1 Actinomycetes bacterium
CGAGGTGTCGCTCCTCGGCTCGACCGTCACGAACCTCATCACGGGGCTCACCAGGAGGGGCCTGAGCTTCGAGCTCGTCGTGGTCGAGAACGGCTCCACCGACGGGACGCTTCGGCTCGCGAGGCTCCTCGCCGCGCAGCTCCCCGAGCTGCGCGTCCTCGCCCTGCCGGTCGCCAACTACGGGGCCGCCCTTCGAGCCGGATTCGCCTCGGCACGGGGCACCTACGTCGTCGACTTCGACGTCGACTACTACGACCTCGCCTTCCTCGACCGCGCCCTCGACTCACTGAGATCCGGGGGCGCCGCGCTCGTCGTCGCGAGCAAGCGCGCCCCGGGCTCGAGGGACCGCCGACCGCTTCGCAGGCGTCTTCTCACCCTCGCCTTCACGTCGGCGAGCCGCCGGATCCTCGGCATGGAGGTGAGCGACGCCCACGGAATGAAGGCACTGAGCAAGGAGCAGCTCGCGACGCTCGCTGAGTCCTGCGTCACCCGGGGCAGCCTCTACGACGTCGAGCTCGTCGTGCGCGCCGAGCGGGCGCGCCTCGGGGTCGAGGAGGTCCCGGCGGTGGTCGCCGAGCGCCGTCCGCCACGCTCGCCGCTGTGGAGGAGAAGCCTCGAGTCCCTCGCCGGCCTTGTCCGGCTGCGACTGGTCCTCGGTCCCGCCGCGACCGACCAGGACCGCGGCGCCGCCGACCGAAGCGGGCCGGGGAGAGCGGGGGGACGGGGCGCCCGGAGCCCCCTGTCCCGGCGACCGGCGACCGCTGCCGGTCGACTCCTCGACGTGCTTAGGCGCGCGGCGGCGAGAAGCCGTGGAGGCGGAAGCGCCGCTGGCTGTTCAGGCCGGGGGTAGCGAGGAGCCGGACGATCTTCCCGACCTCCTGGCGTGCCGCCGTCAGGTCGGCGTCGGAAGAGTCGACGGTCGCCTTCGCCGAAGCGATCGTCGCGCCCGAGCCCGGGTAGCTGGAGGGCTGGAGCGCGAGCACCGCCTGGGCCGCCGGCGGGTCGGCGCCCGTCACGGCGGCGATCTGGGTGAGCAGATCGCGGTACAGCGCCTGCGCGGAGCTCGTCGACGCACCCGAACCTTCGGTCGCGATCGACGCCTCGATAGCCGGCTCGAGGCCCTGGAAATAGGCGGCCGAGGCAAGCTGGTCGTAGAGGGCGAGGGAGAGCTGGACCGTCGGGGCAACCACCGCGAAGACGCGATAGTCATCGATCATCGAGGCCGCGATGGCGTCGAGCGCCTGCAAGGTCTTCGCTCCGCCGACCTCGCCGCTGAGCGTGCCGATCCCGGAGGCGTCCGTCCCGACGAGCGAGGAGAGCGTAGAGCGAGCGCTGCCGGGCACGGTCTTGGAGGACGCGATCGCGCCGGCAAGCTTGTCGAGCCGGTCGCTGCGCACCCCGAGCGCCGCGCTCACCCACTTGGCCGCGTCGCCGAGCGGGGTGGACTGCGGGAAGGTGGGCGGCGTGTCGTCTGCGTAGAGATTCGTGGCCGTGCCGGTCGGACCCTGGTCGTCGAGGACTTGCACGGCACCGCCTGCGCTCGCGACAGCCGCGAGCGGTCCCGTGACCAGCGCCAGAAGGACGGCGAGCACAGCCGCGGCCACCGATGCGGCCCAAACGTGTGCACTCCTGCCCATCGCGGCGCCCGTCCTCCAGCTCCTTGGCGTGCCGACTGCCACACCGCCTCGCAGCGACGTGACGAGCCTCGCCGGCGACAGCCCGGCGCGGGGGCCTACCCCTGCGCCATGGCCATCTTGGCGCCCGCGTGTTCGAGGCCCCTGCGATATGTGTGATGAGAGTGTGAAGCTGGGCGCGCCAGCAACCGACCGACCGCGGACTGCAGCTGAACGGTGACACCTCCGAGCCTGGCGCGCGCCACCAGGGCCGGAACCGCCGCCGGTATCCTCCCTCGGTGACCAGCGACCTCGCGTGGCCGAGGCCCCGCCGGCACCAGCCGGCGACGCGGGTGCACCGGGCCTCGAGGCTCCGGCACCGAGGGCAGCGCGAGCAGCGGCGGAGGTGGCCGAA
>JAKAOD010000105.1:2038-8646 GCA_021823365.1 Actinomycetes bacterium
CCTCGCCGTGGGGGCGGCAATCACCGTCGCGGTGCTCATGGCCCTCGCCGCGGGCGTGGTCGCGTACGGCTGGTTCCGCTTCGACCAGCTCGAGAAGGTCCGCGTCGCCGACCTGGTGCCCCGGTCCGGCAGCCGGCCCTTCGACGTGCTCCTCGTCGGCACGGGCGCGACGACGACCGGCGCGCCCGCCCGGCGTCCTGCTCGACGCGCCGGAGCGCTCTCCGGCACCAGCCCCGACCTCGTCGTCGCGCGCGTCGTGCCGACGACCCGCCAGGTGCGCCTGCTGGCGATACCGCCGACGACCCTCGTCGAGATCCCCGGCGACCGCGCCGGCGTCTCCGGGCCCCACGTCCTGGGCTCCGCCCTCGGCAGCGGGCCGAGCCTGCTCGTCGAGGCGATCGAGCGCGACTTCCACCTACCGGTCACCTACTACGTCGAAGTGGACCTGCAGCGACTACAGGGCCTGGTCGGCTCGCTCGGCGGCGTGCGGCTCGACTTCGCCGACCCGGTGCGCGACCCGTACTCGGGGCTCGAGGTCAACCGCACCGGCTGCCAGCTCCTCGACGGCGCCCAGGCGGCCGCGCTCTACCGCAGCAGCCACCTCTACTACTTCGCCGGCGGGCGGTGGGGCTACGGCGGGACGTCGGGCACGAGCCGCCTGCGACGGCAGGCGACACTTCTCGACGCCGTGGCGACCCGCCTGCAGGGGGCGGCCCTCGACCCGATCGCGATGTACGACTTCCTTGCGGCCGCGGCACGCGACGTCACGATCGACCAGACGATCTCGGCGGGCAGGCTCATCAGCCTTGCACAGACATTCCGGGGCTTTCCGCCGAGCGAGCTCGAGGCCCAGATCCTTCCGACCGCGCCGGGCGTCATCGGGCGCAGCGTCGTCGCCCTCCCCGCGACCGGGCCGGACAGGCGGACGATCTCGCAGTTCCTCGCGTTCGGCACCGGACGGAGCGGCGGCGCACGGCCGCCGCTCACGCCGATCACGACCGTGCCAGGGTCGCCGGCGGTCTCGCCAGGCGAGGTGGACTACGGGACGGCGGCGGAGCCGTGGAACCCTGCACCCTGCAGGACGTGACGCGGCACGCGTCGATGGCCGGGCGCGGCCGGGGGCTTCGTCGCAGCGCACGCCTATGCTCCCCTCGTGTACGCGGTGATCGACCTCGAGACGACCGGCCTCGACCCCCGCGTGCACCGGGTCGTCGAGCTCGCGGTCGTCGAGGTCGACGCCACCGGCTCGGTCGTCGACGAGTGGTCCTCCCTGGTCGCCGTCCCGGGCACGGCCGAGCTCGGCCAGAGCGCGTTGCACGGCGTCACCCGGGCGATGCTCGTCGGCGCGCCGAGCTTCGCCGAGCTCGCCCCAGAGCTCATCCGCCGGCTCGCCGGCCGGGTCGTCGTCGCTCACGTGCTCGAGTTCGATCTCGGTCACCTCGAGACGGAGCTTCGACGCTGCGGGATCGAGACGGCCGACCTGCGTCGCTCCGGGATCTGCACACGGCAGCTCGCTCAACGGCACCTTCCCCCCGGACCACGGACGCTCGAGGCGTGCTGCAGCGCGACCGGCGTGCGCATCGAGGGCGCGCACACCGCGATCGGCGACGCCCGTGCCGCGGCGGGCCTGCTCCGGCACTACATCGCTGCCGGGCACGCGCCCGAGTGGGCCGGGCAGCTGGAGGCCGCCCGCGCGCTCGCCTGGCCCGGGGTGCTCTCCCCTGTGGGCGGAGCGGTGCCCGTCCGGCCTCGCGCCTGAGCGCGGGCAGGCCGGCGGCACCGGCCGCGCTCAGTCCGGTCGGTCGTCCCAGCTCTCGACGAGCTCGCCTGAGCTCCCGCGGCGGAAGACCGGGATCGAGCCGAGGGCGCGCACGAGCGACGCATCGGGACCGAGCGTCTGGCGCCACGCCGAGGTCTCGGTGACCAGCGCGCCGACAGCGGCCACCTCCGCCCCGGCCCGCCGCAGGAGGCGCAGGGCCGCAGCGGCCGACGAGCCGGTCGACACGACGTCGTCGACGAAGGCGGCGCGCCGGCCCTCGACGCTTGCGAGGCGCGCCCGGTCCAGCCGGAGCGCCTGGACCGGTCCGGTGGTGATCGAGCGCACCGGCTCGACGAGCGCGTCACGCAGGTGGATCTTCGGGGTCTTGTGCAGCACGAGGTAGTCGTCGAGGTCGAGCGCCCGGCTCACCTCGATGGCGACGGGAAGCCCGAGCGTCGCGGCAGTCGCGACCACCTCGACGCCTCGGGGAAGCAGCGCGGCAAGCTCGCGCCCCGCCTGCTCCATGAATCCGATACTCACGTCGGCGGTGATGAGCAGGGCGATCGAGAGGTCGTCTGACAGCTCGGCAAGGGGAAGCTCGAGCTCCTGGCTCCCCACGCGGGCCCGGTAGGTCGCGCGAACCCCGGGCTCGGGCGCGCGAGGAGGGTGCAGCTCGCTCATCGGCTCGGAACCGCGCGCAACGCGCCGCCTCGCGAGGTCGATGGCGTCGTGCGAGATCAGGCGCTCTTCCGGCGCTGGCGGAGCACCCGCCTACGCTCACGCTCGGTGAGTCCGCCCCAGACGCCGTCACGCTCACGGTAGGCGAGGGCGTGCTCCAGGCAGAGCTGGCGCACCGGGCAGCTCAGGCAGATCGCCTTGGCCTCCTCGGCCTCCTCGTCGGAGGCCGGGTAGAAGATCTCAGGGTCGAGACCCCGGCAGGCTGCTCGCTGTCGCCACGTGGCGTTCATCGGACGTTCTACTTTCTCGCGTTTCAGTCTACGGACCCGTACAAACGGCCGTTCGGCCCGACCTTTGGAGGGAGTCGACGCTCGCGTCGCTCGCTCGCAGCGGCCGCGCCGGCGGCGTGCTGGCGCCGGACTCAGCGTCGTAGCGCCACCGCCCGGCCTCCGCTCCCCGGTCGGCGCTCGGGCACCTACGGCGAGTGGGAGCATCTATTGTGCCGTGCAGCCGAGACGATGTCCAGCACCGGGCGCACCTCGCCTGCCGCGTGGCTCCCGCTCGGCTGCTCCTACCGCCCGGACCAGTCGGCGACGATCGAGGCGCGCGTCGCCGGCGAGAGCTCCGCCTCGTGGCGATAGTGGGGATGGTCGCTGACGAGCCAGGCGGGCCCCGCGCCGAAGCACCCGGCGGCTGCGGGGTCGAGGGCGATCCGGACGTAGTGCACCGACGCCGTCACCTCCTCCCGCGTCAGCTGGGACGCGTGCGATGGCTCGACGACCGCGCCCACGCGGCGCGCCTGCGCGCCGGCGCCGAGGCGCAGCGCCAGGCTCTTCTCGATCCCGACGAGCTTCGGCAGCCACTCCCGCAGCTCCGCCTCGGAGACGAGCTCGACGAACACGGTCATCGAGAGCTCACCGGGTGCTGGGACGAGCGAGTTGTAGACGTCCAGCTCCGCCTGCACCTCGGCGTCGGTCGCCATGCGCTCGGCGCGCGCCATCTCCTGCACCTGGAACCGCACCGTGACGCGACTCTCGAAGACGACGGTGACGATCGGGCCGAGCTGGACGCGCCGGATCTTCTTCAGGGCGATCACCTCGCGCCGGAAGGCGTCGCGCTGGCGCTCGTAGGCGCGAAGGTCGGAGATGTCGGCGAGGGTGAGCCCGGTCACGGCGTGCACGAGGACCCGACGCCATAGGCGCGGGCCAGCAGCTGCAGCGGATGGACCGGCCGGATCCCGGTCTCCTGGAGGATCGCCGTGTTGGCCAGGTGGCAGTCGCCGCACGCGACCGAGGGCGCGGCGGCGCGCATCTCGCGCGCGAGCGGCTGGGCGACCTTGCGGCTCGCCGCGTAGTGCTCCGACCGGTAGCCCCAGGTCCCGTCGATCCCCGAGCAGCGTTCGACGAGCGTGACCTTCGCCCCGGTCAGCTGGAGCAGGTCCCGGCCCTTCGCACCGACGCCGAGCGCCCGGTAGTGGCAGGAGAGGTGGTAGGCGACCGTCTCGGGGCGCTCGCCACGGAAGTCCGTGTCGAGGCCGCCTCCCTCGCGACGGTGCTCGTTGACGAGGTACTCGCTCGCGTCGAAGCTGTGCTCGGCGACGAGGTCGGAGTCCACCCCGGCTGCGTAGATCGGGTAGTCCTTGCTCAGCACGTAGGCGCACGTCGGCTGTGCCACGACGACGTCCCGCCCGGCGCGGACGGCAGCCGCGAGCGCCCCGACGTTGGCCGCGGCGACGCGCCGGAACCGCGCGACGTCGCCCATGTGCAGCCACGGAGCGCCGCAGCAGCGCACGCCGCGGGGCAGCGAGCAGGCGATCCCGTTGCGCTCGTAGACGGCGACGAGGTCCTTGCCGATCGCCGGCTCCATGTACTCGACGAAGCACGTGGGGAAGATGCTCACCTCCGCCCGCGGCGACTCGACGCCGCCGGGCCGCCGCCTGAACCAGGTGGAGAACCGCTCACCCGCGTAGGGCGGGAGCAGCCGCTCGGGGTGGATCCCGACGGCGGCGGCCATCGCCTCTCGCGCCAGCGAGCCCGGCGAGCCGACGAGGGCGGCGACGACCGGCGCCGTCGCGACCGAGATCCTCCCGACGAGGTCGCTGCGGCCGAGCAGCTGGTCGGCGGCGCGCACCTTCAGGCTGCGGCCCGGCTTGGACCGTGCCGCGGCATTCGCCCGCATCATCAGGCGCGGAAAGTCGAGCTCCCACTCGTGCGGGGGCACGTAGGGGCACTTCAGGTAGCAGAGCTTGCACTGGTAGCACTCGTCGACGACTTTGTCCTGCTCGGCGTCGCTCATCGCTGCGACATCGCCGTCGTGGCCGTCGACGGCGTCGAGCAGCGTCGGGAACGACGGGCACAGGTTGAAGCACAGCCGGCAGCCGTGGCAGATGTCGAAGACCCGTCGCAGCTCCTCCCGGAGGTCGGTCTCGTCGAGGTAGCGCGGGCTCGTCGGGTCGTAGGTCGTCGTCATGCCGTCATCCTGCCCCCCCGGCCCGGGGGCAGGCCGGGCTCACCCGCCGACCGACTGCAGGCCCTGCTGGAACCGGCCGGCGTGGCTCTTCTCGGCCCGCGCCAGGGTCTCGAGCCACTCGCCGATCTCCTCGAAGCCCTCCTCGCGAGCGACACGCGAGAAGCCCGGGTACATCTCGGTGTACTCGTAAGTCTCGCCGGCGATCGCCGAGCGGAGGTTGTCCGCCGTCGATCCGACCGGCTCGCCGGTGACGGGGTCGCCAACTTCACGGAGGAAGTCGAAGTGGCCGAAGGCATGGCCTGTCTCGCCTTCCGCGACCGAGCGGAACAGCGCTGCGACGTCGGGGTAGCCCTCGACGTCCGCCTTCTGCGCGAAGTAAAGGTAGCGGCGGTTCGCCTGGCTCTCGCCGGCGAACGCCTCCTTCAAGTTGGCCTCCGTCTTCGAGCCCTTGAGCTGTGGCACCGTGCTCCTCTTCCTCCTGTCCGGCGTCGCCGGAAAGGACGCGTGCTCGCCGACCCGCCGCTCGTCGACGGGGGTCGATCCTCTCCAATGTTGGGTCGATTCTAAGCCGACGCCCTGGCCTTCCGCCATGGCAGGCTGTCCCGCCGATGAGCGTCCTCGTCCTCGACGTCGGCTCGTCGACGCTTCGCGCCGTGGTCGTCCGATCCGACGGGGCGCTTGCCGCCGAGGTCCGCCGGCCGATCGCACGAAGCAGCCCGGCGCCGGGCGTCGTCGAGCTCGACGCCGCGTCGATCGCCGAGGGCTCCCTTGCAGCGGCACGCGCCGCGATCGAGCGAAGCGGCCGCGTCGACGCCGTCGGGATCACCGCCCAGCGAGCGTCGACGATGCTCTGGGAGCGCGCCACCGGGAAGCCGGTGGGCCCGGTGATCGGCTGGCAGGACCTGCGCACGGTCGGCCGTTGCCTCGCCCTGCGCCCCCGCGGGATCCGGCTGTCGCCGAACCAGTCGGCGACCAAGCTCGTCCACCTCCTCGAAGAGCACCGCTCGCTCGACCCGGAGGCGCTGTGCTTCGGCACGATCGACTCCTGGCTCGCCTGGGTGCTCACAGAGGGCGGCGCGCACGTGACCGACGCGACGAACGCCGGCGTCACCGGGCTCGTGCTCCTCGACGGCTCCGCATGGGACGAGGGGGTGCTCTCGGCCCTGTCGATCCCGCCGTCGATCCTTCCCCGCATCGTCGACTCGACCGGCGTCGTCGGCCTCGCGACGGCGCTTCCGGGCGCTCCGCCCCTCGCCGCACTGGTGGGCGACCAGCAGGCCGCCCTCGTCGGGCAGGGCTGCATCGCTCCCGGCGAGGCGAAGGCGACGTTCGGGACCGGGGCGATGCTCGACTGCTCGACCGGGCTCGAGCGCCCGCCCTTCCCGGTGCGCGGCGGGTCCGGCACCGTCCCGATCATCGCCTGGCGGGCGGGGGGCAGGATCCACTGGGGCATCGAGGCGATCATGCTCGCCGCCGGGGCCTGCGTCGACTGGCTGCGCGACGGGCTCGAGCTCGTCGCCGACGTCGCAGAGACGGCGGCGCTCGCCGCGTCGGTGCGCGACGCGGGCGGCGTCAGTTTCGTGCCAGCCCTTTCCGGGCTCGGGACGCCGGTGTGGGACTTCGGCGCGCGGGGCACGATCCTCGGCCTGAGCGCCTCGACGACGCGCGCCGAGCTCGTCCGGGCGGTCCTGTAGGGGATCGC
>JAKAOD010000106.1 GCA_021823365.1 Actinomycetes bacterium
CTCTCGGGTTGGCTCGGTGGGCTCCTTTCAGGATTCGACGCGATGATCCGCGAGCCATACGAGTAGAACTCGGACGAGGGGATCGAAAGGAGCAGGAGGATCGAACGTCATGCGAAGCGCTCTTTTGGTCGTGGACATGCTGAACGACTTCGTCGACGGAGTCCTCGGCAATCCCGCAGCCCTCGGGATCGTCGAGCCCATCCAGCGGCTCGCGGCTCGTGCCCGCACGACACACGACTGGCTGGTGGTCTACGCCAACGACGCCCACGAGCTCTCGGACGTCGAGCTCCGCGTCTTTCCCCCGCACGCCATGGCCGGTACGCCGGGAGCTGCCGTGGTGGACCAGCTCCGCCCCGAGCACGACGACATCGTGGTGCCGAAGCGCTTCTACTCGTCGTTCACCTCGAGCACCCTCGAGGGCGAGCTCCGGGCGCACGACGTCGGCCGGGTCGTGCTCGTAGGCCAGCACACCGACTGCTGCGTTCGGCACACTGCCTACGACGCGTTCATAAAGGGGTTGGAGGTCACGGTGTGCCCCGACGCGACGACGGTGTTCGAGCCGAGCTCCACCGAGCCCGTGCCTGAGCGTCAGGCTCACGCGCTCGAGTACCTGCGCACCTACTACGGCGCGCGGCTCGTCACAGCGGAACACGTCGCGTGAGGCGACGGGCCGCCGGAGGAGCGCAGGAGGGAGGAGCTGATGCGGAGGCGGACCCGGTGGGCACTGATCGGGGCGGTCGCGGCGGCCGGTGCCGTCGTCGTGGCGAGTCCCCCCGCCAACACCGTCAAGCGGAAGCTTCGCCGAACGGCCATCCGCGCGTCGAGCCGGGTCCGTTACGCCAGGGGGCGCATCGAGGGCGCGCGCTACCGGTTGCGCGGCAGCGAGCCTGACCCGATCGTCATCGACAACGTTCTCGCCGATCGCGTCCGCTCGAGCCTCGGGAGGCTCGAGCACGCGCTGGACCTCCCGCATGTGCACGTGATGGTCGACCACCACGTCGCCCTGCTCCACGGAGAGGTCGGGAGCACGCACGACGCAGAGGAGATCGAGCGCGCGGTGGCCGACGTCGCGGGTGTCGCCGGGGTCGAGTCGTACCTCCACGTAGGGCTGGGCCCATGGGACACCCGCCCGTCCGCGGGCCACGACGTGCACCCGCCGTCCGCGGCGTTGAAGGCCCTGGTCGGTGCCGCCGAGAGGGCCGGGGTCGCCTCCACAGCGGCGCCACACGTGGTCCGAGGTGTCCTTGCGACGTTTGCCGACCGGTTGCCACGCGCCCAGCGTGCCCACCTCGCGTCACATCTCCCAGAAGACGTCCGGCCGCTCCTCACACCCCCGAGGCGCATCCTCGACGCCCCTCCCACCCGCTCGCTGCACGACCTGGTCGGCCGGATCGTCGCGACGACGTCGGGCGTCGAGCTCGATCAGGCTGAGGCGGTGACCTCGGGCGTGGTCCACGCGCTGCGCGACCTCGTTCCGGACGACCGTCAAGGTGTCGGAGCGGTGCTCCCTCGCGAGCTACGGGCTCTCTGGGAGAACGGGGAGAACGGGGAGAACGGGGAGAACGGGGAGAACGGGGAGAACGGGGAGAACGGGGGGAAGGGCTGATCCGGGTCCCGTGCCCCTTCAGGTCCGGCTCGAGGGACGGTAACTGTGAAGTGCCGACCGCACAGCCTCGAGCCAGCGATCTGGCGTGCACGCTGAGTCTCCCGGGCAGCCTACGAGCTCCAGCTCCAGCGGCACCAGGACCTCGCGCTGCATGTCTGCGAGCGACATGCCACTGCCGACCCTGTCCAGCAGCTCGCCAGCGGCAGAGGTCCGGGCGACCCGCCACCGACGCGTCGACGACCACCCGACGCGCCCGCCCGCGGCGGCCCGCTCGACGTCCTCGCCGGTGCCGTGGGCGAGGACGTTGGTCCACGCCCAGACCGGGACCGGCTCCGACCGTGCCTCGAGGAGCTCGGCGTACCTCCCGAGGAGGAACGCCTCGCAGTCCGCGACGACGTCACTGTCGAAGATTGCGTCGGTCGTTTCCTCTTCCACGTCCTCTTGCTCTGCGTCCGCGTGCCCCCGGTGACGCCTTCTGGATCCGAGCCGACCGGTCAACCAGCGCACAACCCGACTCCTCCTCATGCCGCGGGACCGACAAGACGTTCCCGTGCCACTCGTCCTTCACTTCCAACTCTGGTCCGGGTGCACCCTGCCCGGGAAGGGACCTAGTGCCCTGGGCCCCTCCGTCGCCCACACGGAGCGGACGCCGCCGTGCCGGCGGAGACCGCCGCCATGACTTTCGCCCCTACCCGAGGGGCTCCGGCGAGCCGATCGTGGGAACGGGCGAGGTGGCGGGCAGCAGGGCTGAAGGGAGGTCCTCGTGCAAGCGACCGTGGGTGACCGTATCGTCGTGCAGGGCCATCGCATGGGACAACCGGACCGCGACGGGGAAGTCCTCGAGGTGCATGGCCCCGACGGCGAACCTCCGTACGTCGTCCGCTGGAGCGATACGGGCGAGGAGGGGCTCTTCTTCCCGGGATCGGACGCGTCGGTCCGGCACCTCCACGCGTAGCGCGAACGCGCCGCACCGGGCGAGCCGGCATGCCCGTCTCGACTCGGTGCCGTCCGCCCCAGGACCGACAACTGCCTGTACCTACCTGTGCCAGACCTCCCGCGGCGCGCTCTTCCGCGTCAGGACGCGGTTGTCTGGAGCTCGTGGCCGTCGGCGACGAGCGCCTGCACCACGTCGCGGATGGAGACGATCCCGACGGCGACGCCCTCGTCGATCACCGGAAGGTGACGGCAGCCGGCAGCGAGCATGACCCGCGCGGCGGTGGCCGCCGAATCGGCCAACGTGAGATAGCGGGGAGAGACCGACTCCACGTCGGCGACCCGCCAGCTGTCGGGGTCGGCACCGAGGGCGAGCGCGCTCACGATGTCGCGCTCGGTCACGATGCCCTGCACGTCATCGGCGTCCATCACCGCAAGCGCTCCCACGCCAGCTCGCTTCATGGCGGTGGCGGCCGCGCGCAAGGTCGCCGACCGATCGACCGACACGATGGCAGTCTTCAGGAACTCGTGCACGGCTGGGGTCGGACGGGTCGATGTCGTCACCGTGTGATCGTCCCTTCCTCGGGCCCGCCTCGCACAGGGAACAAGGTCCCGACACTGGGGACCGCCGGCGAGCTGGCTGTCGCCCGCACGCTCAGAGCTTCGCGGTTCCGACCTTCCGGGCGTCGGCGGCAAATTGCCGCGCGCCGTGGGTCGCAATCTCCTCGTAGACGTCCCAGCGCTGGGTCACCGCCTCTTCTGCGAGCCGGTGCAGGCGCGCCGCCTCGTCCGGGTGGGCGCGGGCGAGAGCCTGGTAGCGCGTCTCTCGCTCGGTGTACGCCGAGAGCGGGATGCGAGGACGCGGGGAGTCGAGGAGGAAGGGGCTGCCGCCCGACGCCCGGACCACCGGGTCGTAGCGCATGAGGGGCCAGTAGCCGCTCGCCACCGCCCGGTACTGCTGCGCGAGGCCGTCGCGCATCTCGATCCCGTGCTCGATGCAGTGGCTGTACGCGAGGACGAGCGAAGGGCCGTCGTAGGCCTCGGCGTCCCGCAGCGCCCGAAGCGTCTGCTGGGGGTCGGCGCCCATCGCCACACGCGCGACGTAGACGCTCCCGTAGGCGACCGCCTGGAGCGCAAGATCCTTCTTCGGCACGTCCTTGCCTGCCGCTGCGAACCTCGCGACCGCCCCGAGAGGGGTCGCCTTCGACATCTGGCCGCCGGTGTTCGAGTAGACCTCGGTGTCGAGCACCAGGATGTTCACGTTCCGCCCGCTGGCGAGCACGTGGTCGAGTCCGGCCGCACCGATGTCGTAGGCCCAACCGTCCCCGCCGATGATCCAGACGCTGCGTCGGACGAGGAAGTCGACGACGCTCCGCAGGTCGTCCGCGGCGTCGTCACGGACGTGCTCGAGCCGTGCCCGCAGCTCGGACACCCGCGCCCGCTGAGCGGCGAACTCGGACTCCCTGAGCTGCGGAGCGTCGAGGATCGCGGCTGCCAGCTCCTCCCCCACCTCGTGACGGAGCTCCTCGAGGCGGCTGCGGGCGATCTCGGTCTGACGGTCGATCGCAAGGCGCATGCCGAGACCGAACTCGGCGTTGTCCTCGAACAGGGAGTTCGACCACGCCGGCCCACGACCGGACCCGTCGACCGTCCAGGGCGTCGTCGGCAGGTTCCCGCCGTAGATCGACGAGCACCCCGTCGCGTTCGCGACGACCATCCGGTCGCCGAAGAGCTGGGAGAGCACCTTCAGGTAGGGGGTCTCACCGCAGCCTTCGCAGGCACCGGAGAACTCGAAGAGCGGCGTGAGGAACTGGGTGCCCCGCACCGTGCCGAAGTCGACCCGCGCGCGGTCGGAGACAGGCAGGCATTCGAAGAAGCCGACGTGCACGCGGGCCTGCCCGACGATCGGCCCCCGTTCGACGAGGTCGATCGCCTTGCGCGGGCTCTGCCCAGGAGCGCTCGGGACAGCGCTCGGGACGGCGATCGGGCACGCCTCGACGCACAGCCCGCAACCCGTGCAGTCCTCGGCGTACACCTGCAGGGTGAAGCGTCGCCCGGGCAGGCCGACAGCGTTGAGGGGCGCGGACCTGAAACCTTCCGGCGCGCCCGCGAGCTCCTGTTCCTCGTAGAGCTTCGACCGGATGACGCTGTGCGGGCAGACGAAGCTGCAGTGGCCGCACTGGATGCAGGCCCCGGGGTCCCAGTCGGCGACGAGGTCCGAGATGTTCCGCTTCTCGAACGCCGCGGTGCCGCTCGGATAGGTGCCGTCCACGGGCATGGCACTCACGGGGAGCTCGTCGCCCCTTCCCTCCAGCATCGCAGCGGTGACCCTGCGGACGAACTCGGGCGCGGAGGCGGGCACCGCCGGAGCGGGGAGCCGTGCGGAGGTCACCGCGCGCTGGGTGTCCACGGCGTGCAGCGCCAGCAGGGCGCGGTCGACCGCGGCGAGGTTGCGGGCCACCACTTCCGGCCCGCGCTTGGCATAGGTCTTCGTGAGGGAAGCCTTGATCCGATCGACGGCCTGCTCCTTCGGGATGACTCCCGACAAGACGAAGAACGCGCTCTGGAGCACGGTGTTGACGCGCCCGGGGAGGCCGACCTCCCGGGCGATGCCGCTCGCGTCGATGACGTAGAGCGCGAGATGCTTGGCCGTGATCTGCTCCTGCGCCGGGCGGCTGAGCGCGTCCCACACCTCGTCGGGCCCGAGCGCGCAGTTCAGGAGAAGGGTCCCTGTGTCCGCGGCCGCGGCGAGCACCTCGTGATCGTCGAGAAGGGCGAACTGGTGGCACCCGACGAAGTCCGCCCGTCGCAGGAGGTACGGGGCGTGGATCGGCTCCCGTCCGTACCTGAGGTGGGAGACCGTCTTCGACCCGGACTTCTTGGAGTCGTAGACGAAGTAGCCCTGTGCGTAGAAGCCCTCGTCTCCCAGGATCTTGATCGTGCTCTTGCTGGCGCCCACGGTCCCGTCCGAGCCGAGCCCGAAGAACAGCGCCCCGTAGGTGCCGACCGGCTCGACGTCGACCGAGACGTCGGGCTCTACGCTCGTGTTGGTGACGTCGTCGACGATCCCGACGGTGATCCGGCGTCTCGGTTCGCGCTGGGCCAGCTCGTGGAGGACCCCCGCCACCATCCCCGGAGTCAGCTCCTTCGACGACAGCCCGTACCTGCCGCCGATCACGTTCGGGGACTGCGGGCGCCGGCTCGTGCCGGTCTTCTCTGCCTCGGCGAGCGCCGCGACGACGTCGAGGTACAAGGGCTCGCCGAGCGATCCAGGTTCCTTCGTCCGGTCCAGGACTGCGACCGCCCGAACGCTCGGGGGCATCGAGGCCACGAGCGCGTCGGCAGGGAAGGGCCGGTAGAGCCGGACCTGCACCACGCCCACACGTGTTCCGCGGGCGACGAGGACACGCACGGTCTCTCGCACCGTCTCCCCTGCCGAGCCCATGACGACGATCACCCGTTCGGCGTCCGGGTCCCCGAAGTAGTCCACGAGGTGGTACCTGCGCCCGGACCTCTTCGCGAGCCGTGCCATCATCTCTTCCACGGTCGGAGGGACGGCTGCGTAGAACGGGTTCACCGACTCCCGCCCCTGGAAGTAGACGTCGGGGTTCTGCGCGGTGCCGCGGATGAACCCGCGCTCGGGGGCGAGCGCGCGGCCCCGATGCTCGCGGACGAGCGCCGAGGGGACGAGGTCGCAGAGGTCTTCGTCTTCGAGGAGCTCGACGGTGTTCAGCTCGTGTGACGTGCGGAACCCGTCGAAGAAGTGCACGAACGGCACGCGCGTCCGGAGCGTCGAGGCGTGCGCCACCAGAGCGAGGTCGTGCGCCTCTTGGACCGACGCCGAAGCGAGCATCCCGACGCCGGTCTGCCGCACCGCCATGACGTCGGAGTGGTCGCCGAAGATGGACAGCCCCTGGGCCGCGACCGATCGCGCGGCCACGTGCAGCACTGCGGGCGTGAGCTCGCCGGCGATCTTGTAGAGGTTCGGGATCATGAGGAGGAGGCCCTGGGAAGCGGTGAAGGTCGTGGCGAGCGCCCCGCTCTGCAATGCGCCGTGGAGCGCACCCGCGGCGCCGCCCTCGCTCTGCATCTCGAGCACCGTCGGCACGGTCCCCCAGACGTTCGGCCGGCCGGCCGCCGACCACTCGTCGGCGCGCTCGGCCATCGGCGAGGAGGGGGTGATCGGGTAGATGCAGCAGACCTCGCTCAGCCTGTAGGCGACCGACACCACGGCGTCGTTCCCATCGACGGTCGCCCGGATCATGGCGTCACCTCCACCATCTCGATCGCGTGGACCGGGCACTGGTCGAAGCAGACGCCGCACCCGGTGCAGCGGTCCTCGTCGATTCGATACCGCAGCCCCGGTCCGAGCTTCACCACCGCCCCCTCCGGGCAGGCGCCCAGGCAGCCGTCGCACTCGAAGCAGTTCCCGCACGACAAGCAGCGAGCCGCCTCGAAGACTGCTTCGAGCGGACCGAGCCCTCCCTTCACCTCCGTGAACCCCTCGACGCGCCGTGCAGCGGGGACGACGGGCTCTGCACGGCGCGCCGCGTCGCCGAAGTACCACAGGTGGAGCCCCTCGAACGTCGCGACGGCGTGCTTCGAGCCGGCCGCCGGTCCCGCGGTGCGCAGCCATGCGTCGATGTGGCGCGCAGCCTTCTTCCCGTGACCGACCCCGACGGTGACCGTGCGGTCGCTGGGCACCATGTCCCCGCCTGCGAACACCCCCGCGCAGCCCGTCTCGAGCGTCGCCGACACCTTCACCGTCCCGTCGGGCTCGAACTCGACCCCGGGGACCTGCCGGAGGAAGCCCGTCTCTGCGTCCTGGCCGAGCGCGAGGATCACCGTGTCGGCAGCGAGCGCCTCGAACCGGCCCGTCGGGCGCGGGAACCCCGATTCGTCGAGCTCCATCACCTCGACCTGGAGGTCGGGCGCGTCGAACGCACTGATGGTGCGGAGCCAGTGCATCGTGACACCCTCTTGCTCGGCCTCCTCGGCCTCCTCTTCGTGCGCGGGCATCTGGGCGCGGGTGCGCCGGTAGACGACGAGCGCCTCGTCAGCCCCCAGGCGGCGGGCGACGCGCGCCGCGTCCATCGCGGTGTTGCCGCCCCCGTAGACCGCGACGCGCCGGCCGATGGCCGGCCGCTCACCCGCGGCGACGCGCCCGAGCAGCGAGAGCGCGTCGAGAATGCGGCCGGCGTCGCGCGCGGGGATGTCGACGTGCCTGGCGAGTTGTGCCCCCACCGCCACGAACACCGCGTCGAAGCCGCCCTCCTGGCGCTCGGCGAGGAGGTCTTCGACGTGGTGACCGCTGAGCATGCGCACCCCGGTCTCTTCGATGCGCGCGATCTCTGCGTCGAGGACGCCGCGCGGAAGCCGGTACTGAGGGATGCCGTAGCGCATCATCCCTCCGGGGCGGCTGCCGGCGTCGCGGACCTCGACCTCGTGGCCGAGCCGCCTCAGGTGGTAGGCGGCCGAGAGCCCGCTCGGGCCGCTGCCGATCACGAGCACCTTCTTCCCGGTCGGGGGGGCAGGGGGGTCCGGCCGCCAACCCGACTCGAGGGCCCGGTCGCCGAGGAAGCGTTCGACGGCGTGAATCGAGACGGCCTCGTCCAACTGTGCCCGGTTGCAGTCGTCCTCGCAGGGGTGGTAGCAGACTCGCCCGTGCACGGCAGGGAGCGGGTTGTCCCGGACCAGCCTTCGCCACGCGCGCTCGGCGTCGCCGGCCCGGACGTCGGCCAGCCAGCCCTGGACGTCCTCTCCCGCCGGGCACGCCGCGTTGCACGGTGGGAGGAGGTCGACGTAGACGGGAAGCCGGGTGCGCAGCGGCCCCGCGGTCGCCCGGTCGTGGGCGAGGTCCGGAAGGGGCGTGAGATCGGGCACCGGCCCGCTCAAGGCTGGCCCGACCGCTCTGCGAGACGGCGCTCGACGTCGAGCACGAGCTGGGTCGTCTTCACCACGGTGTCGGGGTTCAGGCTCACCGAGTCGATGCCGAGCGTGACGAGGTACTCGGCGAAGTCGGGGTAGTCCGAGGGCGCCTGGCCGCAGATCCCCGAGTGGATCCCGTTGCGCCAGATCG
>JAKAOD010000107.1 GCA_021823365.1 Actinomycetes bacterium
GGTCGGCGTCCACGTAGGCCTCCAGGGTCGAACGTTGGGTTTTCGCAACGCCGATCTTGGGCGCCTTTCGCGCGTCAGCGGTGGATCTCAGCTTGGGCGGGATCCCTTGGACTTACTCATCTAGCCGGCTATGCCGTGCCGACGCCGGCCGGCGCCGGCAGTGGAGCGCCGGCCGGCGCCGAAAGCGACGTGCCGAGCGGCGAGGACACCGCTCCGCCCGCCTGACCCGATCCGGGTTCAGAGCTCCCAGCCGAGCGACCAGTCCCGCTCCGGCGGCTCGCCGGCCGCCCGAGCGAGGGCCCCGAACAGCTCGACCATGGCGGCCTGGTCCCCGGGCGCGATCTTGGCGAGCATCGCCTCGATCTCGGCCCGGCGCCGGCGCGTCACCTCCTGCACGAGCTCCTGCCCGGCCGGCGTGAGGCTGACCCGCACCTCGCGCCGGTCGTCCCGCGCCCCACGGCGGCGCACGAGCCCCTTTCGCACCAGGCGGTCGCACATCCGCGTCGCGGTCGGCGGCGTGACCCCGAGCGCCTCCGCGAGCGACACCGACCTCTGGGGCCCCTTTGCCGCGAGCACGACGAGCGCCCGGTACTGCGGGAGCGTCACCTCCTCGGCGACCTCCGCAAGCGAGCGCGCGGCGACGGCGACGAGCACCCGGCTGGCGCCAAGGACCGCCTCGACGACCTCGGGACCCCTCGGCAGGCCCGACGCTTGCTTCGGCCCGGGCGACACCCTGACATCATCGCCCATCGACGGCAGCGCCGGGCGCATCGCGTTGAGGGCGCCGCGCAGCTCGGACGACCCGCTCCGCTGCAGGTGCTCGAGCTTGAGCACCACGTGCCGCCGCCGAGCTTGAGGCGCAACGTCGGAGTGCGCCAGGCATGGCGCGCGATTCGCATGCGGGCCGCCTCGACCTCCGCGGAAGAGGGAGCCTCCGGGAGGTCGGTGGCCATGGGCCCATCACTAGCGGAGCCGGCTGGCACCGGTCAACCGATGCGTGACCTCACCCGGACCCGGACGCGCCGATGCGGCCTGCACGACACAGGCCGCATCGGGTGGCGTGACCCGGGAGCAGATCGCTAGGCGGCGGTCGCGTGCCTTCCTGCGACCTTGGTCACGCCATGCCACCGGTTGGCGAGCTGTTGTTGGCCCCTGCGGGGGAACCGGGCTGAGCCGGCACCCATCCTGTCGAGCCCGATCGGACGCGCTGCCCGCCATGTCGCGAGGATGACGGGAGCAGGCAGCGAATCTCGCGAGCTCGCGCCCACCTTGACCGGTGACATGAAGCTGTGGACGAGAACCTCCTTGCCGACGACCGTCCGTCCTCGCTCCATGCGTGCATCCTCTCTGAGCCGGCGGGGCGCAACAAGGGCCGAAGGTCCCTAGTCGGATCCGAGCATCCACGAGGCTCCGACGTCCGCGGAGCACCTTCGGCAATGCAAGTGGTCGCCGCCTGCCCCCGATGACCTTCGGCCCTGCCGGTCCACGCCGGCACGTCGCATGCTGTGAACGGGTCTTGGAGCGGCCGGGGACGCCGGGCGCCGCAGCCCGACGGCGGCAGGGGAGGGCGGGCGATGGGACGGATCATCGTCGGGGCGGATGGCTCGGAAGGCGGCCATGCCGCGCTCAGGTGGGCGATCGCCGAGGCGAAGCTGCGCCACCTCTCCCTCGAGATCGTCCACGCCTGGCAGCCGATCTCCCCGACCTGGGCCGGCCTCGGCGCGATGGGGGCGGCGGCCGAGCCGCCGGTCGGCGCCGAGGAGCTGCAGGCATTCGCCCAGAGCGTGCTCGACGCCGCCGTCGCCGCGCATCGAGACGAGCTCGACGACCTCGACATCGAGGCACACCTCAGCGAGGGGCATCCCGCAGCAGTGCTCGTCGAGGCCTCGCAGCACGCCGAGCTGCTGGTCGTCGGCTCCCGAGGCCTAGGCGGCGTCCGCGGCATGCTCATGGGCTCGGTGAGCCGGCACGTCGTCCACCACGCGCACTGCCCGGTCGTCGTGATCCCCCACAGCGCCGAGCGTTCGGTGCACTGAAACGCGCGCTTCCCCCGGACGCGTCCGTCCGGAGGGCCCGGCCCAGGCAGGTCGCACGCAGGACCCGCCCGACGAGGCACAGGCCGAAGCCGGCGAGGTGCGCCAGCCGAGCAGGCAGGCCGGTCGAGCCGGCGGGGCGCTCAGCGGCGCGACCCGACGAGGCTGCAGAGCTCACCGAGCCGTGCGGCGAACCCTGTCTCGTTGTCGTACCAGCCGAAGACCTTCACGAGCCGGCCGCGGGCCATCGTGAGCGTCGAGTCGAACACGCATGACGCCGTCGAGCCGATGACGTCGCTCGACACGAGCGGCTCCTGCGAGTACTCGAGGATCCCGAGCAGCCCGCCGTGGGCGCCGGAGCGAAACGCCTCGTTGACATCCTCGACCCATACCGGGCGGTCGAGCTCCACTGCGAGGTCCCCGATCGAGCCGTCGGCCACCGGGACCCTCAGCGCGTTCGCGTCGAGGCGGTCCTTGACGGCCGGGAGCACCAGCGCGGTCGTGCTCGCTGCCGGCGTCGTCGCCGGGACGACGTTGAGCGCCGCGGCGCGCCCGAGCCGCGCCTCGGCGCCGGTGTCGTCGAGGAGCGACTGGTCCGAGGTGTAGGCGTGGATTGCCGTCACGAGTCCCTCTGCGACGCCGAAGGCGTCGTCGAGCACGGCGGCCATGACCGCGCAGCATCCCGCCGTCGGCGAGCCCGCCGAGACGACGCGGTGGCGGTCGGGGTCGTAGGTGTGCTCGTTGACGCCGACGACGAAGGTGGCGTCGGCGCCCTCGCACGGCGCGGCGACGACGACCCGGGCGGCGCCGGCCTCGAGATGGGCCGCCGCGGCATCGCGGCGCTCGCAGCGCCCGGTGCAATCGACGACGACGTCGACGCCGATACGACGCCAGGCCAGGTGGGCGGCGTCCTCCCCGTGAAGCATGAGGCTGCGCTGGTGGCCGGCGCGCAGCTCGTCGCCTTCCACCGCGACCACCCCGGGCCACCGGCCGTGCACCGAGTCGAGCTGTACCCGCCGCGCGAGCGCATCCGGCTCGCCCGCCTGGTTGATCGCCACAACGGCGATGTCCAGGTCCCGCTCGAGGATCGAGCGGTACAGCGCCCGCCCGGTCCGGCCGAAGCCTTCGATGGCGAGCCGAACGGTCACCGCCGCGGCCTTCGCAGCCGCCGCCCGGTGATCTCCCGCGGCAGGACGCGGACCCAGTGCCGGAGCTCGGCGCCGGAGAAGGGCTCGATCTCAAGGGCGCGCTCGCGCTCCGAGGCAGCGTCGAGGGCTTCGGTGATCTCTCGTGCCGTCCCTTTCACGACGACGCTCCAGGCGACGCCGCCGTCGGCGTCGATCTCGTCGACCTCGAAGGCCACCCGGGCGGGGCTGCCACGCAGGAGCTTCAGGCCGGGACCGGTGCGGAAGACGACCACCTCGCCGTCGAGCGCATAGTTGACCGGGAAGACCTCGGGCTGGCCGTCGACGACAATCGTGAGCCGCCCGACGTCGCGGCGGCCGAGCAGCTCGACACACTCGGCACGCGCGAGCTCCTCGACGTCGGCGTTCCCCTCGCCGAGCGGACCCTGGCGAGCAAGTCCCTTCTCGTTCACCGCCGTGCCTCCGTGCTCACGAGCGCGCCTCCGTGCTCACGAGCGCGCCTCCGTGCTCACGAGCGCGCCTCCGTGCTCATGAGCGTGCCTCCGCGCTCACGAGCGCGCCTCCGTGCTCACGAGCGCCCGACGAGCGGCGCGTGGGTCACCCGGACGCCGTACCCGGCAGGCGCGGCCGCGAGGTATGCGGACACCTGCCGGTCGCGGAGCAGGCCCGCCTGGGTGCCGGCCGCGTGCACCACGCTCATCGAATTGATCGGCGCGCGCACGAGCGCCTCCTCGAGCGGAAGGCCCCGGACGAGGTAGGCGAGAAGCGTCGCCGAGAAGGCGTCGCCGGCTCCGGTACGGTCGACGACGGGCTGGGAGTCGGGGTAGGACGGCACCTGGTACCGGCGAGCGCCCTCCGCGGCGTAGGCGCCGGCGACGGAGTCGGTGACGACGACGACGCGTGGACCGAGGTCGAGAAGCCCAGACAGCAGCACGTCGATCTCCGCGTCATGCTCGGTGCCGGCGATGGTGGCCGCCTCGTCCCTGTTGCAGAGGAGCAACGACGCACGCCGGTACAGGCGCTCGAGCGCCTTGGCACCCTCCTCGATCTGGTACGTGCCCGGTTCGAAGGCAAGGTTGACCGACGGATTCTCATCGAGCCAGTCGGCGATCTGCTCCTCGTAGTCGTGCGCATGGGTCCCCACGGAGGACAGGTAGAGCCACGCCGGCACCTCGCTCGGGCGCAGGTGCGGCCACTGGTAGTCGTAGTCCTCGTGGCGGACGAGGATGGTGCGCTCGTCGCCCAGCCAGAGCACGAAGTGCTGGTTGGTCGGCGCCTTCCGGTCAAGGCGCACGAGGCTCGTGTCGACGCCCTCGCCGTGCAGGGCGGAGAGCATCTCGCGCCCGAGCTGGTCGGCGCCGAGGTAGCTGGCGAGCGCCGTGCGCAGCTCGAGGCGCGCGCAGGCGACGGCGACGTTCGCAGCGTTGCCGCCGGCCTCGACGGTCAGGACCTTCTGAAAGGGGACCTTGGCGCCGAACGGGACCATCAGCCACTGGCCCTGAGGCTCGGTGCGGGTCCTCACCCGTGCCGGGTCGAGCGCGATGTAGACGTCGGTTGCCGTGTCGCCAACGCAGACGAGGTCGAATCTCTGCCGGTCGGTCAGGTGGGCCATGTCACTCCTCCTCGCTCCAACCCCATCGTCGGCAAGCGAGATCACGCCCGACAGGGCCGTTCGTCACTTCGCCGCACCGGTCCGAGCCCAGGTCCCGGGCCTTTCGGCCCTGTCCGGTGGGCACCTTGCAAGCGCGACACTTGCCGCGCGGCAGGACGGCTCCCTGCGACGAAGGAGGTAACGCGATGGACGAGCCCGAGGAGACGTCGACGGTGACCTACCCGAGCGCCTGGGAGGGCGACGCGCTCCTCACCGACGGCACGGGCATCCGGATCCGCCCGATCCGCCCGGAGGACGCCGGCGCTCTGCGACGCTTCCACCTCCGGCTGTCGCCCGAGACGATCCACCGCCGCTACTTCGGCGCCCATCCCGAGCTGAGCGAGCAGGAGGCCGGACGCCTCGCCGGCGTCGACTACGCGAGCCGGATGGCCTTCGTCGCCGTCCGCGGCGAGGAGCTCCTCGCCGTCGCCCAGTACGAGGCGGAGCCCGGCCGCCTCGAGGCCGAGCTCGCCCTCGTCGTCAGCGACGACCTCCAAGGGCGCGGCGTCGGGACCATCCTCATCGAGCAGCTCGCCTCCTACGGCCGGACCCGGGGCATCGCGCGCTTCCTCGCCGACACCCTGCCGGACAACCGCGCCATGCTCGTCGTCTTCAAGGACCTCGGCCTGCCGACGGCGAGCAAGCACCTCGGCGATGCGGTTCGGGTCACGATCGAGCTCGCGCCGACCCCCTCCTACCTCTTGGCCCGTGAGGCGCGCGAGCGGCGCGCCATCTCGCGCAGCCTCCGCCCGCTGCTCGCACCGGCGTCGGTCGCGGTGATCGGGGCGAGCCGCCGCAACGGCGCCGCCGGTCACGAGGTCGTCCGCTCGCTGCTCGGCTCCGACTTCACCGGGCGCATCTATCCCGTCAACCCCAAGGCGCGCTCGGTCTGCGGGGTCCCGACCTACGGGAGCGTCGGCGAGGTCCCGGAGCACGTCGACCTCGCCGTGGTCGCCGTCCCCGCAGCTGCGGTGCCCGGCGTCGTCCAGGAGTGCGCCGAAGCCGGGGTCGGGTCGCTGGCGGTGATCTCCTCGGGCTTCGCCGAGACGGGACCCGAGGGCCGAGAGCTCGAGACGGCCGCCCTCGCCATCGCCCGCCGGAGCGGGATCCGGATGCTCGGCCCGAACTGCCTCGGGCTGCTCGTGACGGACCCTGAGGTACGAATGAACGCGACGTTCTCCCCTGTTGCCCCGGACCGGGGCGGCGTCGCCCTCGCCTCCCAGTCCGGCGCTCTCGGGGTCGTGCTGCTGGAGCGGGCGAGGCAGGCGGGTATCGGGCTCTCGGCCTTCGTCTCGACCGGCAACAAGGCCGACGTGAGCTCGAACGACCTGCTCTGCGCCTGGGAGGACGACCCGGGCACGAGGGTGATCGCGCTCTACCTCGAATCCTTCGGCAACCCGCGTAAGTTCGCGCGCATCGCCCGCAGGGTGGCCCGCAACAAGCCGATCGTCGCGCTGAAGTCCGGGACGAGCGTCGCCGGGGCGCGCGGGGCGCGCTCGCACTCCGCAGCGGCCGCGACGCCGCAGGTCGCAGTGGAGTCGCTCCTTCGCACCTCGGGCGTGATGCAGGCTCGCGGCCTCGACGAGCTCCTCGACATCGTCACCGTCTCCGCCTCCTCGCCGCTCCCGGCGGGACGGCGCGTCGCGCTCGTCGGCAACTCCGGCGGCCCGCTCGTCCTCACCGCCGACGCCTGCGAGGACGCCGGCCTCACCGTGCCGGAGCTCTCGGAGGAGACGGCTGCCGATCTCCTCGCCCTGATGCCCCCGCAGTCGGCGGCGTCCAACCCGGTCGACATGACATCGGGCGGCGATGCTGCATGCATGACCGCGGTCCTCGAACGGACGCTCGCCGACCCGGGCATCGACGCCGTGATCGCCGTGATCACCTCGCTCAACGCTCTCTCCGCCGACGACGCCGTGGCCGCGATCACCCGGGTGGCGGCCCGATCGAACAAGCCGATCGTCACCTGCCTGGCCGGAGGGACCGTCGAAAGCTGCGCCTCGGCGGCCGAGGCCGGCGGCGAGGCCGGACGGACCTCGGCGATCGTCACCTCGCCTGAGCGAGCCGCCGGGGCTCTCGGACAGCTCGCCACCTACGCCGAATGGCTCCGGCGCCAGGAGCCCGAGCCCGAGCTGCTCGACGCCTTCGACGTCGAGGCGGCCCGCGGGGTCGTCACCCGCCGGCTCGCGCTGCGCGACGGGACCGGCTGGCTCGGGGCCGCCGAGTCATGGGCGCTGGTCCGCGCCGCCGGGGTCGCGGCGCCGGCGGCCGAGGTGGCCCGAGACCTCGACGCAGTGCTTGCCGCGGGGCTCCGGGTGGGCTACCCGCTCGCGCTGAAGGCCGCCGCCGGAACGCTTGTCCACAAGAGCGACGTTGGCGGGGTCGTTCTCGGGATCGACGGGGCCGACCAGCTCGCCGACTCCTACCGGTCGATGCGCGCCGCGCTCGGCGAGGAGGGCGATGAGGTGCTCCTCCAGGCGATGGCCCGCCCCGGCGTCGAGACGATCGTCGGGATGAGCGCCGACCCGCTCTTCGGGCCGCTCGTCGTCGTCGGCCTCGGGGGCGTGGCGACGGACCTGCTCGCCGACCACGCCTTCGGGGTGCCCCCGCTGACCCACGCCGGGGCACGCGAGATGCTCCTCCGCTTGCGGGGCGCCCCGCTGCTCACCGGCTACCGGGGCTCTCGCCCGGTCGACCTCGACGCCCTCGCCGAGGTCGTCTGCCGGGTCGCCGCCCTCAGCCAGGCCTGCCCGGAGATCGTCGAGCTCGACTGCAACCCCGTGCTCGCCTCGCCGGACGGCGCGGTCGTCGTCGACGTGAAGGTCCGCCTCGAGCGGCCCGTCGACGCTCCCGACCCGCTCACCCGGATGCTTCGGCGCGTGCCGCCGGGCGCCGCGACGGCGGCGGCCTGGCTGGAGCGGCGTTCCTAGGGACCTAGAGGCAGGTCTCGGGCGGCGGCCCGGGGTACACCTCTTGCGCCTCGGGGCCTGTTGCCGGTGGCGTGGCGCCGGACGCGCCGGACGCGCCGGCTGGATCCCCGGCCGTCGGGGCCGGGGACTGCACGCCCGCCGTCGGTCCAGGTGGCGATCCCGTCCCCCGCCCTCCCGGCTGCGGCCCCGCCGGCGCGCCCGCCGGTGCGCCTGCTGCCGCGCCCTGCTGTGCCGCCGGACGGTACGGTCCGACCGCCGCCATGAGGAGCACGGAGTTCGGAAGCTTGAGGAGGCCGTCGTCGGTGTTGATCGTCACGTAGGTGAGGCTCATCCCGAGCACGGTCCCGTCGAAGATTCCCCCGAGCGAGCCCGAGCGGATCCGGATGTGGTCGCCGATCACGAACGGCCTGGCGAGCAGCAGCACCATTCCCGCGAACACGTTCCCGAGCGCCTGCTGAGCCGCGATCCCGAGCACGACCCCGGTGACGGCACCTGCCGTGAGGATCCTGCTCACCGAGACCGAGAGCAAGCCGACGGTCGTGAACAGCACGATCAGGTAACCCGCGATGCTCACGAGGATCCGGATGGCGGAGCCGGCCGCCCTGGTCGCACGTTCGCCGACCAGGTGACCGAGCAGCCCGCCGGTCCGTCGGGTGGCGTAGACGCCTGCGAGAGCGAACACGACGGCGCTCGACCACCCGACCACCTGCGGCTCGATCCGGGCGCTCCGGACGTCGCCAGCCGAACCGATCGCCGCCGCGGCGACCGCCACGGCAAGGCTCACGGCGGCAAGCGCCGCCTCGGCGCGGTGGCGTCCGCGG
>JAKAOD010000108.1 GCA_021823365.1 Actinomycetes bacterium
GTCCCTGGATGCTCCTATGAGTGTCAAGCGGCTTGTGGTTGTTGGGTGGTGAGCCAATGCTGGTAGGTGGTGGCCAGGTCGGCATGGTGGAGCACGCCGCGTTCGAGGCGGGAGAGGCGCATGGCGGTGGTGCAGAGGTGATGGGCTGCGGCGGTGAGGGAGATCCCGGCCGCGATGCGTTGTTGGCGGAGATCGGCGGCGTGGGGGACGTCGGTGGGGTTGATGAGCAGGTGGTACATCTCGCGGGCGATGTAGCGCTTCAGACACCGGAGGATATCTCGGTCGCTTTTGCCTTCTTGGCGGCGGCGTTGGACGTACGCGTCGCTGGCTGGGTGGTGATGAGCGAGGCGGACCATGGCGATGCGCCACAAGGCGTTGTTGGCATCGCGGTTGCCTCCGCGGTTGAGCCGGTGACGGGTGATCTTGCCCGATGAAGCTTCGACGGGGCTCACCCCACACAGCGCGGCGAATGTGGCGTCGCTGCGCATGCGCTCGGGGTTGTCCCCGGCAGCTATCAACAGGGCGGAGGCGACCTCGGGGCCGACACCGTCGGCGGCGAGCAGCGCCGGGTTGGCCTCGGTGCAGACCTCAGCGATGTGCTGGTCGAGTTCGGTGACCTCCGCCGAGAGGGCTTGGTGGCGTCGGGCGAGTAGCCGAAGTGAGCGTTTCGTCGCTTCTTTCGGATCCGTAGAGGCGCCAGGGCGGCACCTGGCGCACCAGGCGACCTGGCCCCGAAGGTTGAGACGGCCGAGCTCGCCGCGCAGCTCCTCGGACGCGCTCACGATCAGGTCGCGGATCTGGTTGCCGGCTTGCGTACGGGCCTTGACCGCGGAACGGCGAGCGACGCGAAGCGCCCGGAGGGCCTCGCTCGCCCCGTCGGCCGCCTTGGGTGTGCCTGACGCATCCCCGCACAGCGCGGCCCGGGCAGCTGCCTCGGCGTCCACGGTGTCGGACTTGCCTTTGCGGCGCCGAAGCTGACGATTGGGGCGGTTGACCTCCACGACGTCGACTCCAGCGGAGCGAAGGTGACGTGTCAGACCCGCCCCGTAGCTGCCGGTGCCCTCGACTCCGACCTTTTCGACGTCTCCGAAGCCACGCAACCAGGACAACAGGTTTTCGTAGCCGGCGGCCGTCGCAGAGAAGCTTGCCGCGTCGAGGATCTTGCCGCGCTCGTCGACGACGGCTGCCACATGGACGTCTTTGTGGGTGTCGACACCGCCGGTGACAACCCGCGTCTCGTTTGGCATGCTGGTACCTGCCCTCCTTCATAGGCCACTGGGATGGCACCACCGGCCGCGGCGGTGGACAGGACTCTCACGGTGCTCGCCAAGGCTCCTATCAGGTCACGTCCGTCCGACCGGTTGGTGCATGTCTGCAGGCAGGCCCGCGCCGACAGATCCAAGGCAAGGCACGAAGCCGATCCCAGGTCGGGTCAGACCCGGACCCCACCCGCAGACACCACCAGTATGAGAGTCCCAGGTGAGCGTCAAGCGGTATCGAGGGGGGATGCGCTCGAGCAGCTCGACCAGGCCGGCAAGGGTCGCCTCGGCGCCGTGGCCCTCTGGAAGGTCGGCCAGCCACATGTGCCGGCTGGCACGGTCAAAGACAGTGGCGATCGCCGAGCGGCCGCCTGCGCCGATGACGAGGTCGCCTTCGAGGTGGCCGACGTGCGCCCTGCCAGCCGCCCCGGCCGGTCGGCTGGCGATCGGCCGGTACGGCCCGAGCGGCGAGGCCACCCGTGGCTGCTCGCTCCTCGGCACCCGCCGTCGGCGGCAGCGCCGGTGTCGGTGCAGGCCGTGGTGCAGGCCCTTTGGCAGCCCTCGCCGGCCCTGCGCGTAGACCGCTGCATAGATGCTCTCGTGCGAGATGCTCCCCTCGACGCCCCGGTGCAAGCCGCGGGCGAGCTCGAGGGCGATCGTCATCGGAGAGTCCTTGGCCCGCAGACGTGCCTCGACGTGTGCGGCGAGCAGCGGGTTGGCGACAAGGACCGGCGCCTTCGGGCGGGCGCGCATCGCCTCGGCGCGGGACTGCGCGGACGCCGCCCGGTAGACCTGGCGCCCGCCGTTGCGGGACAGCTCCGCCGAGATCGTGCAGCGGTGCCGGCGAAGAGCGGCGGCGATGGCGGTCACGGTCTCGCCACGCTCGACGCCGGCACGGATCTCCTCGCGCTCTACCAGGCTCAACGGCTCTGCTGGCATGATGGGCTCCTCCACCGGTCGGGTGTGCGCTTCAACAACGGGCATCCTGCCCGTGCTCACGCTCTGACCGGTGGACCCTCAGCTCTCAGCTGTTGCCGTCACCACTTGAACTGGCCGGGAGATCGGGGACCCTTGCGGAGTACCCTTCTCTCGGGCGACGAGAGTCCCATCTGGCATCTGCACGGGGGCTTTCAACCACCGCTCGATGTAGAGCAGGACCCAGCGCTCGTCGGTGTGGTGAGCGACCGCTTTGAGCAGCAGATCATGCCCCGGCTTCCGCAGAATGTAGGCAGGCAAGACGGCCAGAACTGCGGTCTGAACTGGGAGCACGGGCGCGCGGGCGCCTCGGGGTCGTGTTACTACGCGGCGGTGGAGGTGCTGGTAGAGCTACTTGGGCTCGCCGACGGGCGTGAAGTCGTAGAAGCGGGGCGGTTCGGGCAGCTGCAGGGCCTTCAGGACCGCCCGCTGGCCAGTGGTGAGCTCGCTGCGCTGGGCGGCGCGGCCGTCGGCGGTGGCGAGGGTGACGAGGTGCATCCGCTCGAGCTCGTTGCGGATGTTGCGCCAGGTGTCGCCGGTCCCGGTCTCGGCGACGCGCAGCAGCAACAGGGCGAGCCACTGCAGCTGCACGTGGGCGCGGATGCGGTCCTCCCGGCGGTGGTAGACGGGGCGCAGGTCGATCGTCGACTTCAGGTCCCGCCAGCCCCGCTCGGCCTCGTAGAGCGCCTTGTAGCCGACGGCGATCTCCGCCGCGGTGAGGCTCTCGTCGGAGGTGCGGAGCAGGAACTTGCCGTCGAAGTTGGCGTCGCGGGCCACCGCGGCGCGGTCGACGCGCAGCAGTCCGGCGGGCGTGGTGCGCAGGAACCGCTTGAAGGCGGGCTTGGTCTTCAGCTTGCCGGCGAGCTCGGCCCGCTCGCGAGCGGCCAGCGCGTCCGAGCCGGCGATGCGCTCGGCGAGGCGCCCCACGATCTCCTCGCGCACCGCCTTGTCGCGGATGGCCGCCTCGGGGTTGTGGCAGACGACGAAGCGGTCCCGCGCGGTGCCGTCGTCGACGCGCACCTCCTTCACGCGCAGGTTGCCGGCGACCTCCCGGTAGCGGCCCTGGCGGCTGAGCGCGGCGGCCGCCTCGGCGGACTCGCCGCGCAGCTTCTCGCCGACGATGTAGTGCCCGCCGCCACGCTGCAGGTAGCGGCGGTTCTCCGCCGAGGTGAAGCCGCGGTCGAGCGCCCAGATCACCCGGTTGAGGCTCCACCTCGCGAGGTCGTCCTTGACGGTGCGGATCAGCACCTGGTCCGAGGTGTTGCCGGGGAAGGTCCACACCCGCACCGGGATCCCCTCGCGCGTCACCGCCATGCCGATCACCACCTGGGGGAGGTCCGGGCGGTGGTCCTTCGAGTGGCCGTGCGTGCGAAAGGCCCGCTCGACGGCGCGCCCCCCTTCGTCGGTGGCTTCGTCGTCCTCGTCGCCGAGCAGTGCCGCGTCAGCCGCATCGGTCTCGAAGTAGGTCGACGAGGTGTCGAAGAACAAGATGTCGACCTCGAGGTTGAGAAGGTTGGCGACCGAGAAGAAGACGGCTTCGGCCAGCTCGTCGATCATCGACAGGAAGACGTCCATCGCCCGGTAGCAGGTGTCCTCGTCGAGATCGGCAAGCCCCTCGACGAAGACCCGCTCGCGCACCCACGAACAGCCGGCCAGCTTGGACAGCGGCGTCGGCGAGAGCCGGTTGGCGACCATGGCGAAGACCACCCGCTCCACCGCCGCCGCGTCCACCCGCCGGCCGCGGCGCGGACGGGCGTCGAGCGCGGCGAGGACCGCCTTGCCGATACCGAGCCGTTCCCACAGCCGGTCGGCCACGTACGCCGTCCCCATCGGGCGCGAGTCGAGCACCGTCACCTCGCCGGCGCTGCTTGCCGCGATCGCCTCCGCCGGGTCGAGGAAGCGGCTGATGGACCGCACGAGCCGCGCCAGGCCCTCGCGATCGACCAGGTCGGACCGCCCGAAGTTGTGGATGATGCGCGCCTTCGGCATGCCGCTCCCGGGATCCCGCTCGTTGTGCGCGAGCGCCAGGTAGGAGACCTCGCTGCCGTCACGGTTCCGCCGCCGCGTCTCCCGCAGGTACATGTCTACGACTGTAGGTCACCAATCAGCGACAGTGGGTGATCTACCGGCTAGTCGTGTGTCTACGCTTTCGGGCCTCCAGAGCTACCTGGAGATCCTCTACCAGCACTTATCCTTCGGGCGAGGCCCGATTATGCCTACATTCTGCGGAACTCGGGGCAGAAGGAGGCTCCGAATGGACAAGGACGGGCACCGCCAGGCGGTGGCGCTCTATCGCTACTCGCTCATCCGCCCGTTGGCGGCTAAAGACGTGGGGGCGCGCCAGCGCGGCGAGATGGTGCGGGCGCTGTGCTCGGCCTGCCACTTCGGACCCGACGGCGAGCTCGCCACCGTCTCGGCCCCGACGCTCAGGCGCTGGCTGCGGGCATGGCGCGAGGGTGGCTTCGAGGCGCTGTCGCCGGCGGAGCGCTCCCAGCCGACCCGCATCGCCAAGGCGATCCTCGACGCTGCCGAGGTGTTGAAGAGCGAGGCGCCGAAGCGCACCGCCGCCCAGGTGGCACGGGCGCTCGAGGAAGCCGGCATCGGCGTCGTCTCCGAGCGCACCCTGCAGCGCCACTTCGCACGCCTCGGGCTCAACCGCTCTCCCGACATGCGGGCGCCGAGGGCCTTCGGACGCTTCGAGGCGACCGAGTTCGGCCAGTTGTGGACCGGCGACGGGTTGCACGGCCCGTCGGTCGCCGGTCGAAAGACGGTGCTGTGCGCCTTTGTCGACGACTGGTCACGGACCGTGCCGGGCTGGCGCTGGGGCCACGCCGAGGACACGGTGCGGATCGAAGCGGCACTGCGGCGCGGGATCGAGTCGCGCGGCGTGCCCGACCGGGTCTTCGTCGACAACGGCAGCGGCTTCAGCTCCGGACCGTTCAACCGCACCCTGGCGGTGCTCGGGATCGCCATCGCGCACTCGCGGCCGGGACAGCCTGCCTCGCGCGGCAAGATTGAGCGCCTATTTCGCACGGTGAGGCTTCAGTTCCTGGTCGAGCTCGAAGCACGCGGCGGCGCCCACAGCCTCGCCGAGCTCAACGAGCTGTTCTCGGCCTGGCTCGAGGGCGTCTATCACCGGACCGTCCACTCCGAGACCGGGCAGGCCCCGATCGAGCGCCTGATGGCCGCCCGCCCGCTGCGCCGGCCGAGCCCGGCCGAGCTGCGGGAGGCGTTCTTGTGGTCTGCCAAGCGCAGGGCCGACAAGACCGCGGCTGTCTCTTTGTTCGGGAATCACTACGAGGTCGACCCGGCTCTTGTCGGAGCGACGGTGGAGCTCGTCTTCGACCCGTTCGACATGACCGAGATCGAGGTCCGATACGAGGGCCGGGAGATGGGAAAGGCGATCCCCCGCAAGATCAGCCGCCACACCCATCCCGCCGCACGGCAAGAGAACCCGCCTTCGCCGAAGTCTTCGGGGATCGACTACCTCGGCCTCGTCGCAGAGCGGGTGGCTAAAGAGACCGCCCGGCGCATCGCTTATGCCGAGATCGACCGGCCCGGCAACGCGGAGGAGCCCGACGACGACAAGCCCGACGACGACGAGCCCGACGACAACGACAAGGAGGACGCCCGATGAGCGTCGACCGACTGTGCTCTTTCTATGGGTTCACCAAGATGCCCTTCGGGCGGGACCTCCCGCCTTCATCGCTCTACAAGTCGAGCGCCCATGCCGAGGCGGTGGCCCGGCTCAGCTGGTGCGTTCAAGAGCGCGGCCTCGGCACTTTGACCGGGGAAGTCGGGTGCGGCAAGACGGTCGCGGCGAGGGCGGCGGTGGCATCGCTCGACCCATCCCGCACCCAGGTGATCTACTGCCCCAACCCGACAGTCGGCGGGAGGGGGATCCTCTCGCTCGTGGTCAGCGCCTTGGGCGGGGTGCCGCGCTTTCACCGCGCGGCGCTCGTCCCCCAGGCCGCCGAGGCACTTGCGTGTGCCGAGGACGAGCGGGGGCGCCGGGTGCTCGTGCTCATCGACGAGAGCCACCTGCTCGGGCCGGAAGAGCTCGAGGATCTCCGCATGATGACCAACGCAGAGCTCGATTCGCGCTCTCCCGCCTGTGTCATTCTGATCGGCCAGCCGACTCTCCGCCGACGCCTGCGCCAGGGGACGATGGCGGCGCTCGACCAGCGCGTCACCCTGCGGGTGCACATGGAGGGGATGGAGCTCAAAGAGACCCTCGCCTATGTCCGCCACCACGTCACCCTGGCGGGACGGTCCGACCCGCTCTTCTCCGACGACGCCGTGGCAGTGCTCCACCACGCCGCCCGTGGCCTGCCGAGGGCGATCAACAACCTCTCCCTGCAGGCGCTCGTGGCCACCTTCGCGGCCGACAAGTCGATCGTCGACGAGGCCGCCGCCAAGATGGCGGTGGTCGAGGTGTCAGGTGAATGAGGCGGCGGCGGTCCCCGCTCCTCCCGGATGGCCGGCACCGCCCGAGGCGCCCGCCTGGCGGGGGATCGCCGGTCAGATCGCCGGGACGATCGCCCCGCACACAGAAGCCGACCCGGCAGCGGTGCTCTTCCAGCTGCTCGTCGGCGCCGGGGCGGTGATCGGGCGCGGCGCCTACATGGCGGTCGAGGCGACCCGCCACCACCCGAACGAGTTCGCCGTGCTGGTCGGAGACACCGCCAAGGCCCGCAAGGGCTCCTCCTTCGACCACGTCGAGCGGGTCCTTCGCTCCGCCGATGAGAGCTTCCCGGTACGGGTGCGCACCGGCTTGTCGACGGGCGAGGGCCTGATCTTCGCCGCCCGCGATCCCTGCGGCGTCGACCCAGGCGTCGCCGACCCGCGCCTCTTGGTGGTCGAGCCGGAGTTCGTCTCGGTGCTGAAGGCGACCGCACGCGACCTCAACACCCTCTCGCCGGTGCTGCGCTCGGCCTGGGACGGCAGGCCGCTCGCACTTCTCACCCGCAGCGCGCCGGTGCGGGCGAGCGCGGCGCACATCGCGGTCATCGGCCACATCACCGGAGCCGAGCTCGCCGCCCACACGAGCGCGGTCGAAGCGGCGAACGGGTTCCTGAACCGTTTCATGTTCGTCGCCTGCCGGCGTCACGGCCTGCTTCCCGACGGCGGCGGCCTCGACCCGCTCGCCGGGACGAATCTGGCCGAGCGCCTCGGCGCCAACCTCTCAAAGGCACGCCGTGCCGGCCAGCTCAGCTTCGACGACGCGGCGCGGACCCTCTGGCACGAGGCCTATGCCCTCCTCGCCGAGCCGGAAGACGGTCTCGTCGGCCTGCTCTCTGCCCGCGCCGAGGCGCACGTGCTGCGCCTCTCGATGCTCGCGGCGCTCACCGACGGCGACAGCGCGGTCCGGAGCGCCCATCTCCAAGCGGGCCTCGCACTGTGGGACTACGCCCACCGCTCGATCGCCTGGGCAACGCGGCACACCACCACCGACCCGGTCGCCGAACAGATCCACCGGGCGCTCGCCGGAGCGCCGGCCGGGCTCACCCGCACCGAGCTGCGCGACCTCTTCGGCCGCAACCTGCCAGGACCACGCATCGACCAAGCACTGCTCGCGCTCGGCGGAGCCGGGCGGGCGACGCGTCGCCGTGTGCCGACCGCCGGCCGGCCGGCTGAGATCTGGGTGGCCACAGCGACCGCGTCCTGAACCGCCCATCGGACCTCATCATCAAGAAGCGACGCACGGCGTCGCTTCTTGGCTGCTACAGGCCGCACCCCGGAGCCGGGGTCAAGGGACGGTGCGTCGCGCCAACGGTTCTCAACTCACGGAATGTGTTCGAGCCCTTGACGCCGGTGGAGGGGTGTGGCACCCGCGTACACCGCACTGGCGAGACTCTGCGCCGACTTTGGTCGTTCGGTCGTTTGTTGTCCACTCGATCACGACTAGTGGCGGCATGACGATCAGTATGGGTGGCGGGCAACAGCTGGCCGCCGAGGGGTTGCTCGAGCTCGCCCTCACCCGCGCTGACGGGCTCGTCGACCCGTCTGTCGACGACGACGCCCGGCCCATCCTGCTCGCGGTGTCCGACAACGGCCCGCAGATGAGCTCGGGGTCGACACGCGAGTTCATGGCCATGTGCGCCATCGCCCAGCACTTCGGCCGACCCGGCACGCCCACGGACCAGTCGTGGATCGAGAGCTTCAACGGCCACCTCAAGATGGAGCACCCGCACCTGCTCGCCATCACCGATCCCGCCGTGCTGCGCGCCGCGGTCCGCAACACGCAGCGGGCGGGTTTCTCGGTCGGACTGCTGCTCGGCGATCCGTCGTGGATCCTGCCGCGGTGGCGCCCGGCTCTGACCCGGATCCTGGCCG
>JAKAOD010000109.1 GCA_021823365.1 Actinomycetes bacterium
TCCCAGCAGGGAGTGGCGATGGCGGGGTACGCCATGCTGAAGGGGTACAAGCGGGCGGCCATGCTCTTCACCTCCGCGGCGGCGTCGCAGAGCTTCGAGCCCCTCATCAGGTCCTCCTACGCGAGGCTGGGCGGCAAGATCGTGGCGACCAAGTCGATCCAGGCGGGGCTCCCGTCCTACAGCTCGACAGTCGAGGCCATCGTGAAAGCGCACCCGCAGGTGGTCTTCACCCAGCTCACACCCCCCACCGCGTCCGCGGTCTTCAAGAACCTGGAGTCCCTCGGCGCCTTGAACAAGTTCCGGTGGGTCGGCACCACATTCATGGCCGGGACAACAGTGGTCCGGGCAATCGGACCGAGCGTGTCGAAGGCGCACATGGTCTCGTTCATCGGGAGCACAGCGCTCAGCGGCGCGTCCGCGCTCTTCCGGTCCACCTACAGCAAGGTGAACCACCACGCGGTCGAGTCCGGCGCCAACTTCGCCTACGACTGCACGATCGACTTCGCCCTGGCGATGGACAAGGCGAAGAGCTTCACATCGACAAAGGTCATCAAGGCGATCGACACGGTCTCGAATCCCCCGGGGATCACGGTCACCACCTACGCCCAGGGCGTGAAGCTCCTGAAGGAGGGCAAGAAGATCAACTACACAGGCGTCAGCGGTCCGATGAACTTCAACAAGTACCACAACGTCATCGGCGGCTGGAGCGTCGTGCGCGCGAAGGGGACAGCCAAGGGTCTCATCAGCGTGATCCAGACAATCTCTCCGACCCAGATCACAAAGTTCATCAACGGGAAGCTCTAGGGGCCGCAGGGCCTCCCCGCGGGCCACGCCCGCGGGGAGGCCCCCCGTCTCGGGAGCCTTCGCCGGCCAGCGGACACACGCGCTCCCGGCCACCCGACCACTTGCACCGAGGAGGCAGTAACGCCGATGAGCACCACACGTGCACGCCCGGGCGACCCCCGCACCGACGGGACGACGGAGAGGGCTGCTGACGACGGTGCCGACGCGCAGGTCCGTCCCGTCGCCGGCGTGATCGGCCTCGGCACGATGGGCGGCGCGATGGCCCGCCACCTCCTCGCCGCCGGGTACGAGGTCGTCGGCTACGACGTCGCCGAGACGCAGCTCGCCGCGCTCGGCGAGGCGGGCGGGACGCCGGTGGGCAGCCCGTCCGAGGTGGCCGAGCGCGCCGACGTGCTCATCCTCTCGCTCCCCTCGCAAGCCGCGTTCGAAGAGGTCGTGGGCGGCCCCGACGGCCTGACGGCGCAGCCGTCTTCCCGGGCCACGATCGCCGTCGAGACGAGCACGCTCTCGCTCGAGTCGAAGGAGCATGGCCGCGCGCAGCTGGCAGGGGTCTCGATCGAGCTGCTCGACTGCCCGATCAGCGGCACGGGCGCCCAGATGGCTCGCGGTGACGCCGTCTTCTACCTGAGCGGGGAGGAGCGCAGCGCCGACGCCGTCGAGCCGCTCCTGGCCGCGTGCGGCAAAGCCGTCTTCTTCCTGGGCTCCTTCGGCAACGGGACCCGCATGAAGCTCGTGGCGAACCACCTCGTCACCATCCACAACGCCTCGGCAGCCGAGGCCCTCGTCCTCGCCCGCTGCGGCGGCATCGACCCCGCCGTCGCGCTCCCGGCCCTCGTGGCGGGGGCGGGGGACTCCCGGATGCTCGAGGTGCGCGGGCCTGCGATGGTCGCCGAGGAGTACGAGCCGCCCACGATGCGGGTCCGCACCTTCTTGAAGGACATCGGGATCATCCGCGAGTTCGCACGGAGCGCCGGCTGCGTGCTGCCTGTGTTCGAGGCGGCGGCGCAGCTGCACGAGCGAGCCCGCGACGCAGGGTTCAGCGAGGCAGACCCCGCGAGCGTCCATGCCGTCATCGAGCGGCGCTCACCGAACCCGCCAGCCCGACCGTCGCCGTGAACGTGATGGAGCGCTCCCCCTCGGTGGCGCGCTCCATCCCCACCTCGAAGACGATGGTCGCCGGGGCCCTCACCCGGCGTCCTGGAGCGGTCAGGCCAGGAGCGAGTCTTCGTACTCGACCCGGCTGAGCACCCGTGGCGCTCCCTCGGTGACGAGCACCATGTCCTCGATCCGCACGCCGACGCCGCCGGAGTCCTCGACCCACACCAGCGGCTCGATGGCGAACAGCATCCCCGCTCGCAGCTCGGCGGGCCGGGCGCCGGGCAGCGTCTCGCCGATGTACGGGGGCTCGTTGGCTCCGACCCCGATGCCGTGTCCGATGAAGAGCGAGAAGAGATGCTCTTCCAGCCCGTAGCCCGCCACCGCCCGGCGGACCGCCGCCGCGACGTGCTCCGTGGTGTTGCCCGGCCGGAGCTGGTCGATGCCGGCGTGGAGCCCGTCGTAGACGGCCTGGTAGACCTGGCGCTGCCGGGCGGTCGGCCGGCCGACGACGGTGCACCGGCCGATGTCGGCGAAGTAGCCGTTCCACATGGCTCCGATGTCGATGAAGCACAGGTCCTGGTTGCGCAGGATCTTGTCGGTCGCGAACCGGTGCGGCGGGGCCATGTGCTCGCCCGAGGCGACGAACGGGGTCACCACGTGGGGCATCTCGCCGCCGAGGTAGTACAGCGTCTGCATCGCGTCGCCGGCGACCTCGCACTCACGGCGCCCGGCACGCGTCTCGTCGAGCGCCCGCTGGGTCACGCTGTCGCCGATCGCACACGCCTCTTCGACGATCATGACCTCCTCGGGCGTCTTCACCATGCGTGCCAGCTGCATCGGGCGGTCGCCGTCGGCGATGCGAAGAGCGGGCAGATGCTGCCCGAGGAGCTCGAGCAGCGCGATGCTCGCCTGGTCGATCCCCAGGCGACCGACGTCGATCGCGTGCTCTGCGAGCAGCGGCCGCAGGGTCTCACGGACGAATCCCTCCACGAGCTCGCGCTGCTCCATGACGGGGACCGCGTGCACCGCGCCCAGCCACGGCATGTACCTCGCCCTGTCGACCTCGCCCCCGGACGCCAGGAGCACAGGCGGTCCTTCCCGGGCGAGGAGCACGCCGTTCAGGATGGAGCTCTTGCCCGCGATGATCTGGCACCTGAGGGACGTGACGTAGCGGACGTTCTCCGACTTCCACAGAAGCAGGCCGTCGAGCTCGGCTTCGGCCATGGCCTCTTGTGCTCGCCGCACCCGCTCGGTGCGGAGACGATCGAAGTCGTACCGCTGCTCCCAGTCGACCGAGAAGCTGCCCACGCCGTACGGACGGGTCGTCACGCGGTCCTCCCTGTCGTCATTGCAACGAGTTCAGATAGCCTATTGCATTGGAGGCGCCGGCCGGCCGCTGCCGGAGCGGCGCCGGACGCCGCCGCGAGGCGTGGCGCGCCACCTCGGGCGGCATCACCCAGAGAAGGAGGCACGATGACGACGCCTGGACCTGCGGGTACGTCGAGCGAGCAGGTCGGCAGCATGTGGATCGACTGGGACGTCGCCATCGCCATGGACGACGGGACCGAGCTCTCGGCCGACGTCTTCCGCCCCGCCGACGCCGGCCGCTTCCCGGCCATCGTGTCCTACGGCCCCTACGCGAAGGGCCTGGCCTTCCAGGAGGGCTACGGGCCCCAGTGGCAGAAGATGGTGAGCGAGCATCCCGACGTCGCCGCCGGCTCCTCCAACCGCTACCAGAGCTGGGAGGTGGCCGACCCCGAGAAGTGGGTCCCCCACGGCTACGCCTGCGTGCGGGTCGACTCGCGCGGCGCGGGGCGCTCCCCCGGCGTGGTCGACGTATGGTCGCCCCGGGAGGCGAGGGACTTCGCGGAATGCATCGAGTGGGCGGCGGCACAGCCGTGGTGCAGCGGGAAGGTCGGGGTGAGCGGCATCTCCTACTACGCGATCAACCAGTGGCACGTCGCCGGTCTCGCCCCCCCGCACCTGGCCGCGATGATCCCCTGGGAAGGGTTCGGCGACTTCTACCGGGACTGCTGCCGGCACGGCGGGATCCTGTCGGAGTTCACGGCCAACTGGTACGAGCGTCAGGTCGAGAGCGTGCAGTACGGGGTGGGCTCCCGGTCGGCGGTCAACCCCCACACGGGGCGCCACGTGGCCGGCGACGAGGACCTCTCCGCAGCCGAGCTCGCCGCGAGCCGCGTCGACGTCGCCGGCGAGCTGCGACGCCGCGACCTCGACGGTCCCTGGTACCGGGAGCGTTCGGCAGATTGGTCCAAGGTGACCACCCCGTTCCTGTCCGCCGCCAACTGGGGGGGCCAGGGGCTGCACCCGAGGGGCAACTTCGAGGGGTTCACCCAGGCGTCGACCGAGGAGAAGTGGCTCGAGGTCCACGGGCTCGAGCACTGGACCCACTTCTACACCGACTACGGGGTCACCTTGCAGCGCCAGTTCTTCGACCACTACCTGAAGGGCGAGCCCAACGGCTGGGAGCAGGGGCCGCGCGTCCGCCTCAACGTCCGCCACCCCGGCGAGCGCTTCGTGCTGCGCGACGAGTCCGAGTGGCCGCTCGCTCGCACGCAGTGGACGACCGTGTACCTCGACGCCGCCCGCAGGCGTCTGGGCAGCGAGCCGGGGGAGCCCGCGACGCTCACCTACGACGCGCTCGGCGACGGCGTGGACTTCTCCCTCCCCGCCATGGAGGAGGAGACCGAGCTCACCGGCCCGATGGCGGCCACCCTCTACGTCTCGTCGTCGACGGCCGACGCCGACCTCTTCCTCGTGGTGCGGGTGTTCGACCCTCAGGGCGACGAGGTCACCTTCCAGGGGGCGCTCGACCCCAATACCCCGGTCGCCCAGGGATGGCTGCGCGCGTCCCATCGCCGCCTCGACGAGGAGCGGTCGCTCCCCTGGCGCCCCTACCACACCCACGACCTCGCCGAGCCGTTGGTGCCCGGGCAGGTGGTCCGCCTCGACGTGGAGATCTGGCCGACCTCCATCGTCGTCCCCCCGGGCTACCGCGTGGTGCTGAGCGTCCGGGGCAGGGACTACGAGTACCAGGGGCCGCTCTCGGAGTTCGCCAAGACCTTCTACTACGCCAACCGGGGAGTCGGGCCCTTCACGCACAACGACCCGGTCGACCGGCCGGCCGCTGTCTTCGGCGGCGAGGTCACGCTGCACACCGGGGGCGAGCATCCGTCGTCGCTGCTCTTGCCCGTCGTCCCGCCGAAGGGGCCGTCGGCTTCGTAGCGTCGCTTGTCGGTCCCGGCGGAACTCGTCTCTTCGGCTCAGCTGTGCCTTCGGCTCAGCCTTCCCCTCGGCTCAGCCTTCGGTCATGTCGAGCCAGGCGGAGAGCCCGGCTGCCTCGATGCCGGCCACCGCGCACGCCTCGTCGTTGTCGGAGGTGTCCCCCGAGATGCCGACGGCACCGATCACCGGTCCCGACGGGCGACGGATGGGCACGCCCCCGGCCACCGGCAGCATCCGGCCCCCCGACAACGTGCCCAGTGCGGCGAAGAACTCAGGCATCCGTCCAGCCCGTGCGACGTGCTCATGGGCCGGCCAGCCCATGGCCAGCGCCCCCCACGCCTTGGCGGTCGCGACGTCGACGCGCATGATCGACGATCCGTCCGACCGCTTGGCGGCGACCACGTAGCCGCCGGGGTCGAGGACCACCACCGTCAGTGGCGCCATGCCCCGCTCCTCGCCGTGACGGAGCGCGCCGTCGACCACCGCGGAAGCCTGGGCGAGCGAGATCGCCCAGGCGTCACCCGGCAAGGGTGATCTCCTGGACGGGGAAGGACGAGATCAGCTCGGTCCGGTCTTCGTGGACGATGAGCATCTCCTCGATCCGCACGCCGAACTCGTGCACCTTGCCGTGCTGGGTCTCGAGCGCGAAGACCATGCCGGGCTCGATTCTCTGGGGGTAGTCGAGCGACCAGATCCGCGAGATGACCGGCATGTCGTACTGGGCGAGGCCGAGCCCGTGCCCCCACAGGTTGGCCGCCGCCTCGTCCTCGTCCTCGTAGCCCCACGTCTCCATCGCCGACGGCCACTTCGAGGCGATGTCCTTCGTCGTCGCGCCCGCCTTCACCGCGTCGATCGAGTCGTACAGCCACTTGAGGGCGGTGTCGTAGTACCGCCGGTGCTCGTCGGTCGGCTTCCCGCCGACGCAGAAGGTCCGGTAGTAGCAGGACTTGAAGCCGTTCCAGGTGAGCGCGGCCAGGTCCACGATCACGAGCTCCCCCGGACGGATGATGCGGTCGGAGAAGTTGCGCCAGTTGGGCCAGGCGTTCGGGCCGGAGGAGACGATCACGTCCTCCACGTCCTCCATCCCCGGGATGTCGTAAAGGTATTTCATTCCGAAGGCCGTGACCTGGTTCTCGGTCAGGCCGGGCTTCATGAACTTGGAGAACTCGTAGTGCAACGCGTCGCCGATGGCGCCGACGATGCGCATCGCCTCCTGCTCGTCCACGTTCTTCACCGAGCGAGCCTCGACCATCGGCGTCATGCCGTCGGTCCAGTGGATCCCCGCGCGGTCGAAGGCTCGGATCATGTTGATGTCGATGAAGTCGACGCCGAGCGGCTGGTCCTTCACGCCGGCCTCTTCCATCGCCTCCAAGAGAGCGTTGGTGAACTTGGTCACCTGCGACTCCGATGCCGGTCCGGCCGCCCCCTTGATCCAGGAGAACGAGTGGCGCACGTTCTCCGGGGGGAGCCACGGCGAATGCTTCCTCACATGGATGCCGATGTCGCCCTGCTCGAAAAGGATGGGCTCTCGCCCCTCCACCAGGACCGCGTAGCGCAGACCCGGCTTCAACCGGTTCCAGCCAGGCGTGAGGGTCGAGGTGATGTAGCGGACGTTCTCGTCGTACATGCACAAGAGCGCCCCGAGCTCGTGCCGACGCATCGCCGCGCGCGCTCGCTCGAGGCGATAGGCCCGCATGCGGGGCCAGTTGATGCGTTCCTGCCAGTCCATGCCAACGGCGCCAAAAGAAGCCATCGGATCGCGTCACATCCTTTCCACGTTGAGCACGTCACTGTAGACCCCGCTCGCCGGCGCGGCCGACGTGCGGGGAGAGTCCACCGGGCGGCCCCGGCCGACCCGTCGGTCAGCCGATGACCTCCTCTGCGATCACCTTCACGTCGCCGTCGTCGAGCAGGCCGTGGAGCTCCAGCGACCGGCGCTTCACCCGCTGGAGGATCTCTGCCTGCTGCGCGTCGTCGGCCCGGAGGCCCAGCCGCTCCAGCGCCTCGGCCACGTTGGGCGCCCCGCTCCCCTTCCCGAGCACGAGCCGCGGACCGTCCTGGCCGACGAGCGAGGGAACGTAGGGGAACGCCTCGGTGAGCGCCTTGTCGCGGACGTTGCGGACCCAGGTCGAGATGATGCCCGACTCGACGTCGAACAGGCGGCTGCCGGTGACCGAGCGGTTCGACGGCTGGTCGACGCCGGCGATCGAGTTCACGAGGCGCGCGAGCGGGGTGAGGGCTTCGGTCTTCACGCCGATGTCCTGGTTGTAGAGGGTCAGGAGGGTCATCACGGTCTCTTCGAGGGGGGTGTTGCCGGCGCGCTCGCCCAGACCCGACACCGTCGTCTGGATCACGTCGGCCCCGGCGGCGGCGGCGATCACGCTGTTCGCCACGCCCAAGCCGTAGTCCATGTGGAAGTGGGTCTCCACCGGCACGTGCAGCCGCTCGCGGCTCACGTTCACGAACCGCTCGACGGCGTGCGGGGTGAGCACCCCGAAGGTGTCGACGAGGCCGAGGCCGTCGAGGTGCCCGTCGGCGGCGACCTTGGCCACCAGGTCGAGGTAGTCGGCCACCGAAGCCCGGGTGGCGTCGATCGGGAAGAAGGACACCTTGAGCCCCTGCTCGGCGGCATAGCGGGTGGCCTCCACGGACAGCTCGACTGCCCGCTCCACGCTCCACTGGTAGCCGAGCTCGATCAGGTGCCTGCTGGAGGGCACCTCGGTGACGACGCCGGTGACGCCGCAGTCGATCGCCAGCTTGACGTCGTCGACCGTGCACCGGGAGAAGGCGTAGATCTCCGCCGGCAGGCCGAGCTCGACGATCTCGGCGACCGCCCGGCGGTCGTCGTCGGACACCGCCGGCAGGCCGGCCTCGATGCGGTGCACGCCCGCGTCCGCGAGCGCCTCGGCGATGCGCACCTTGTCGGCGGCGGTGAAGACGACGCCTGCCTGCTGCTCGCCGTCGCGCAGGGTGACGTCGTGGATCTGGAGGCTCCGGTTGAACCGGTAGCCGCTCGCCACCTCGGCGTCATGGTTCCACGGGCTCGTGAACCACCGATCGGTGTGCCATGGCTCTTCGGGGAGCTCGACCATGTGGACCTCCGTCGTCTCGTCGTCGGGGCGACACGACACCGTGCGCGTACGCGGGCTGCGGTCCTCTTCCAGCTTCCAGCGAGGGTCACCTTCCAAGGTCGTCCGGGTCGTACCGCCCGATGCGGTGGCCGCCGAACCTTATCATCATCACTTGACGCTCGCCAAGACCAATGCTGTTCGCCGAATCATTGGCCCCCCACGTCTGGCAGCCGCCCCGTCCGTCTCGAGATCGGGCCCTTGGCGCGGCGCGCGGCCCCGGCGCGGGGACCCGGCGCTGGGCGCGGC
>JAKAOD010000110.1 GCA_021823365.1 Actinomycetes bacterium
CACCGACTCGGCGACCACCACGAAGACCGTCGTCTCAGGCGGCTCCTCGATCGTCTTGAGCAGCACCGGCGCCGCCGCCCCGACGAGGTGGAAGTCCGTCAGCACGACGACCTGGCGTGCCGATGCGGCCGGTCCGCGCTGGGCGAGGGCGACGATGCGTCGGGCGTCGTCCACGAGGATCGACGCGCCCGTCCGCTCGACGACCTCGACGTCGAGGTGCCGCCCGGCGAGGGCGTCGCGGCAGGACGCGCAGAACCCGCAGCCGCCCGAAGGGCAGACGAGCGCGGCGGCGAAGCCGAGGGCCGCCTCGCGCCGGCCGGTGCCGGCCGGACCGAGGAACAGGTAGGCGTGGACTGGCGCGGCGACCGCCCCGGCGAGCAACGCGAGCACCCCGGGCTGGCCGCGGACCGCCGCAGCAAGGACGGGGGGCGGCGACGGCCTGCTCACGAACGCCGCCGCTCGGCAGCGGGGGCGCCTGGCGCCGCGGAGGCGCCGAGCGCACGCTCGACCACCTTTGCGACATGCTCGGCGACCTCCTCGACCGGCGTCGAGGCGTCGACGACCGGCCAGCCCCCGGCGCGCGCGAGGTCGAGGTAGCCGGCACGTACCCGTCGGTGAAAGGCGAGGTCCTCGCCCTCGAAACGATCGGCCCGGGGGGCGCCGAGGTCGGTCTCCGGGGCCGGCGCTCCGGATCGGCGCAGCCCGATCTCCGGCGGCAGGTCGAGCAGGACGGTGAGATCCGGCTCGACCCCCGCGGCGGCGATCCTGCACGCCAAGGCGACCTCCTCGAGCGGGAGGCCACGGCCATGGCCCTGGTAGGCGAGCGTCGACCCGGAGAAGCGATCGCAGACGACGTCACGGCCGCGCTCGAGCGCCGGACGGAGCACCGACTCGACGTGCTCGGCGCGCGCCGCAAGCATCAGCATCAGCTCGGCACGAGGGGCAAGACGGGGACGGGACGGCTCGAGAAGCACGGCGCGCAGCGTCTCCCCGAAGGGGGTGCCTCCCGGCTCGCGGGTGAGCAGCGCGCCGAGCCTGGCGGCGAGGAGGCCGGCCTGTGTCGACTTCCCGGCGCCCTCGCCGCCCTCGAGGACGACGAGCCGGCCACGGGACGCCACGCCGGCGAGCCTACGGCACCGCCCGCGGCGAGACGCCCTTCGCCGGAGCCGCCGTGCGCGCGGGCGCCGCCCGCTTGGCGGCCGAGGCCTTTCGGGAGGACGCCGCCTTCGTCGCAGCCGCGGCCTTCTTGGTGGCGGCCCTCTTGGTGGCGGCCTTCTTGGTGGCGGCCTTCTTGGTGGCGGCCTTCTTGGTGGCGGCCTTCTTCACCGCGACGCCTTTCCCGGGGGCCTTCTTGACGCCCCGCGCCCGGCGCCCGGCCGAGGGTCCGGCCGCACGGCGCGCCGCGAGCAGCTCCGCCGCCCGCTCCGCAGTGATCGTCGCCGGGTCGTCGCCCCGCCGGAGCGACGCGTTCGTCGTCCCGTCCGTCACGTACGGCCCAAACCGGCCGTCGCGCACGACCATCGTTCCCCCGCTGTCCGGGTCGGCGCCGAGCTCGCGAAGCGGTGCCGCCGACGCCCGGGCAAAGCGCCGCTGCTTCGGCTGAGCGAGGAGGGCGAGCGCCTCGTCGAGGCCGACGATCAAGAGCTCCTCCTCGCGTGCGAGGCTGCGGGAGTCCGAGCCACGCTGGAGATAGGGCCCGTAACGGCCGTTGCGGGCGACGATCTCCTCGCCACTTGCGGGGTCGACCCCGACGACGCGGGGAAGGCGGAGCAGCTCGAGCGCCTGCTCCAGGGTCACGCTCTCGAGCGCCATCGACTTGAACAGCGATGCCGTGCGGGGCTTGGCGCCATCCCCGTCGCCGAGCTGCACGTAGGCCCCGTAGCGCCCGGCACGTGCCACGACGGGTAGGCTCGTCTCGGGGTCAATCCCGAGCGTGCGGGCGCCCCCGGGCGAGGCGAGCAGCCGCTCGGCGACCTCGACGGTCACCTCGTCGGGCGCGAGATCCTCGGGGAGCGACGCCCGCTCCTCGCCGCGTTGCAGGTAGGGACCATAGCGGCCTACCCGGACGACCAAGGCCTCGCCGCCGTCGCCGGCACCGATCGCGATCGAGTTGACCTCGCGTGCGTCGATCGTCGCGAGGCGGGAGAGCACGGCGTCCTTCAGCCCCTCGACCCCCTCGCCCGCGGGGCCGTCCTCGCCGAAATAGAAGCGGTGCAGCCAGGGGACGGCCTCCTCCCCCCCGTTGGCGATCTCGTCGAGGTCGTCCTCCATCGCCGCCGTGAAGCCGTAGTCGACGAGGGAGGGGAAGTGCTCCTCGAGCAGCGAGACGACGGCGAAGGCGGTGAAGGAGGGGACGAGCGCGCTGGCGCGCTTCCAGACATAGCCCCGGTCCTGGATCGTCTGGAGCATCGAGGCGTACGTCGAGGGGCGGCCGACGCCGAGCTCCTCGACCCTGCGGACGAGCGAGGCCTCGGTGTAGCGGGCCGGCGGCTTCGTCGCGTGGTCCTCCGTCTCCAGCGTCGAGGTCGCGAGCCGGTCGCCAGCGACGACCGCCGGCAGGCGGACCTCCTCCTCGCGCCGCTCGGCGCCGCCGTTCTCCGGCTCGTCCTCGCTCTCGCGGTAGACGAGCAGGAACCCGGGCGAGCTGATGACCGTCCCGGACGCGGCGAATGCCGCGACTGCGCCGGCGGGGGCGCCGGCGGCCGGGACCGGCAGCGCCGCCTCGATCCGGACGCGGGCCGTCGTACCCGTGGCGTCGATCATCTGGGAGGCGACGGTCCGCTGCCAGATGAGCTCGTAGAGCCGCAGCTCGTCGCCGGAGAGCTCCCGCGCGACCTCCTCCGGCCGCCTGAACCGGTCGCCGGCCGGCCGGACGGCCTCGTGCGCCTCCTGGGCGTTCTTCACCTTGCGGTCGTAGGTGCGCGGCCGGGGCGCGACGTTGGCGGCCCCGTAGATCGCGCGTGCCTGCTCTCGCGCCGCGGCGAGCGCCGTCTCGGAGAGCGTCGTCGAGTCCGTCCGCATGTAGGTGACGTAGCCCTGCTCGTAGAGCCGCTGGGCGACCTGCATCGTCCGCAGGGCGGAGAAGCGGAGCTTGCGGCCGGCCTCCTGCTGCAGGGTCGAGGTGATGAACGGCGCCGCGGGCGAGCGGCGGTAGGGGCGGTCCTCGACGCTCGCGACGCGAGCCGCGACACCCTCGAGCGCGGCGGCGAGGCCGGTCGCCCCGGCCTCGTCGAGCAGCACGACCGGGCCCGCGCGCGCGAGCTCGCCGTCGGGCCCGAAGTCGTCGCCCGTCGCGACCTTGCGCCCGGCGAGCTCGGCGAGCCGCGCCGACAGCTGCTCCCCGGCGGCGGTGACGAAGGTCCCCGTCACCCCCCACCACGTCGCCGAGCGGAACCGCATCCGCTCCCGCTCGCGCTCGACGACGATGCGCGTGAAGACGCTCTGGACCCGGCCTGCCGAGAGGCCCTGCATGACCTTCTTCCACAGCACCGGCGAGATCTCGTAGCCGTAGAGGCGGTCGAGGACCCGGCGGGCCTCCTGGGCGTCGACGAGCCGCCGGTCGAGCTCGCGGGGGTGGGCGATGGCCTCCTCGATCGCCGGGCGGGTGATCTCGTGGAAGACCATGCGGTGCACCGGCACCCGGGGCGCGAGCACCTCGAGCAGGTGCCAGGCGATCGACTCGCCCTCGCGGTCCTCGTCGGTCGCGAGGTACACCTCGCTCGCCCCCTTGAGCAGCGAGCGCAGCTTGCGGACCTGGTCCTGCTTGTCCTTCGAGACGACGTAGAGCGGCTTGAAGTCGTTGTCGACGTCGACGCCGAGGCGCGCCCACGGCTCGGACTTGTAGGCCGCCGGGATCTCCGCCGCCGAGCGCGGCAGGTCGCGGATGTGGCCGATCGACGGCTCGACGACGTAGCGGTCGCCGAGGAATCGCGCGATCGTCTTCGCCTTCGCGGGCGACTCCACGATGACGAGCGGTTTGGCCATGGCTCCGTGCCTTCTCTTCGGCGGCGCGACGTTCGGGTCGGCGAGCAGGATAACGAGCGGCACAGACGGTAGCCAAGGCGCCTCGCGGCAGGTGGCCGAGGTCGCCCGCGCCGGCGCCGGGCGCGCGCAAGGCTCGGGTCGTGCGCAGCAGGCGCCGGCGCCGGAAGACGGGCCAGCCGCCGGTGTCAGGCGTGCGAGGTCCCGTCGTCGCCGGCGGCAGTGGTGACGATGGTGTAGGAGGGGTTGATCATCGCCGGGCGCCGGTTGCGCTCGCCGACCATCCCTTCGACGACGACCCTCGCCCCCGGCTCGATGCCTGGCACCAGGCGGCGTCCCTGGAAGACGACGGTGAGCTGGCCGGTGCCGTCGACGACCGTTCCCTCGAGGTTCGACATCCCGGCTCCAGGCTGGACGCGGACCGACCGGACCCTTCCGGCGACCCGCGCCCGCTGGCGCCACCGCAGGTCGGCGATACGCGAGGTCCCCGGCGGCGGTCCCCCGGGGAAGATCTCCGCCACCTCCGCGGCGCCCGGCGCCCCCGCATCCTCGCCCCGGTGCCTGCGCGGCACGGCCACCTGCTCCTGCGCACCGAGCTCGCGTCGTTCCTCTTCGACGACGCGGGCGAGCTCCTCCGGCCATGCGGCGAGGGCCTTCCGCCGGCTGCGCCCGACGTAGAAGGGGATGATCGTCGCGCTGGCGTTCGGGATCTGGCTGACGAGCCCCGCGATCCGCTCGCTCGTGCGGTCGTGGAGGACCCGGTTGAGGGGGCCGCCGAAGACGCGCCTCGGGAGCAGCACGCTCACCTCTGTCTGGCCGTCCGCCGCGACCTCGGCGACGAGCTCCATCGCCGCCCGCGCAAGCCTGCGGTCCGGGCACTCGCGGATCTCGAGCGATACCGTGGACAGCCCGAGCCGGGTCCAGACGGCCTCGAGCTCGCGCGCGGCGCGGGTGTCGAGGACGAAGTGCACGGCGCGCGGCTCCTCCTGGGAGAGGGAGCGCGCGTACTGGAGCGCACGCGCCGAGGCCAGGTCGAGGTGCTCGATGAGCACGAGCACGGCGTGGCGCCTGAGCACGGGTGCCTCGGCGGCGTGCTGGACGTTCACCTCAAGCTCCCGCTGCTCCTCGACGTAGGTGCGGTGCAGCCTGATCAGGGCGAAGACGAGGACGGGGAAGAGCACGACGACCACCCAGGCGCCCTGGGTGAACTTCGTGACCGCGAAGATGACCACGACGATCGCCGTCAGCACCGAGGCGAACCCGTTGACGAGGATCCGGCGCCGCCACCCGGGCGTTCGGTGACTGAGGTGGTGGCGGACCATCCCGGCGCCCGCCATCGCGAACCCCGTGAAGACGCCGATCGCGTAGACGGCGACGAGCGCGTTGACGCGCGCTCGCGTGATGACGAGGAGGGCGGTCGCGCAGACGGCGAGGATGACGATGCCGTTGGAGAACACGAGCCGGTGGCCGCGACTGGTCAGCTGCCGCGGCAGGTAGGCGTCGCGGGCGACGAAGCTCGCGAGGTTCGGGAAGCCGTTGAAGCTCGTGTTGCCCCCCGTGTAGAGGATCAGCATCGTCGCCGCCTGGACGAAGTAGTAGCCGAGCTTTCCGACAAAGGCGGAGCCGAAGACGTACCGGGCTTCCTGGGAGAGCACCGTCGGAGTGCCGCCCGTGAACGGCACGGCGTGGGTGCGCCAGGCGAGGAAGGAGACGCCGAGGACGAGGCAGCCGAGCGTCGTCGCCATGAGGACGAGCACGCGCCGGGCATTGCGGCCCACCGGCTCGCGGAAGGTGGCGACGGTGTTCGAGATCGCCTCCAGCCCGGTCAGCGACGAGCCGCCGTTGGCGAAGGCTCTCAGCACGACGAAAAGGCTGGCCCCGAGCAGCAGGCCCTGGCCCGGGTGCCCTGCAGGGAGGGCGCCGTGGAGGTCGATGGCGTGGCGGTGCAGCTCGCCGAGCGCCGTGCGCACGAGCCCGATCACGATGACGAGGCCGCAGGCCGTGATGAAGAGGTAGGTGGGCAGGGCGAAGGTCCGACCCGCCTCTCGGATGCCCCGCAGGTTGCCCCAGAGCATGAGAAGGACGACGCCGACGCAGATCGGCACGTTGTAGGGGGCGAGGCGCGGGAACGCCGACGTGACGGCGTCGGTGCCGGCGGCGACCTGCACTGCGACCGTGACGATGTAGTCGATGATCAGCGCGACGGCGGCGACCTGCGCGACGCTCACGCCGAAGTTCTCGCGGGCGACGATGTACGCCCCGCCGGCGCGGGTGTAGGCCATCACGACCTCTCGGTAGGAGAGGGTCACGAAGAACAGGACGCCGACGACGGCGAAGGTGATCGGCAGGAGCAGGCCGAACGCGGCGGCGCCGACGGCCGGGACGAGGATCGTGAGGATCTCCTCAGTGCCATAGGCCGTCGACGAGATGCAGTCGGGAGAGAGCACGCCCATCGCCGTCGGCTTGCCGAGCCGCTCCTCGGCGAGGCGCTCGGTCACGAGCGGCGGCCCGAGGAGCCGCTTCTTCAGCCGGTAGGAGAGCGACTCGGGGAGCTGGATCTCAGGCAGGACGGTCCGGGGCCCGGAGAGGCCGGGCGGCACCGGCGGGGATCTCACGCGGTCCAGTCTGCACGTGGCGTGGCTTCCCGGCGCAACTCGCTCCGCTCCGATCCGTAGACGGGTGAGTTGTGCCCGGCGGGCGCGACGTGTTCGATGGAGCCGTGCACGTCGTCGTCGTCGGGTGCGGGAGGGTCGGAGCGCTGCTCGCACAGGAGCTGGCTCGAGCCGGTCACACCGTCGCCGTCATCGACAAGAACGAAGCGTCCTTCCGGCGGCTGCCGAAGGACTGGGGCGGGCTCGCCATCGTCGGCGCCGGCTTCGACCGTGACCTGCTCGAGGAAGCGGGCGTCGCCCGGGCGTCGGCCCTCGCCGCCGTGACGAGCGGGGACAACTCGAACATCCTCTGCGCGCGCATCGCCCGAGAGACCTATCAGATCCGCAACGTGGTGGCGCGCATCTACGATCCGCGCCGCGCCGAGATCTACCAGCGGCTCGGCATCCCGACCGTGGCGACGGTGACCTGGACCACGGACCAGGTGATGCGCAAGCTCCTGCCGGAGCACACCGCCGCCGAGTGGTCCGATCCGAGCGGGCAGGTGCAGCTCGTGCCGGTCAGCCTTCCCCTGGCCTGGTGCGGCCGCAGGCTGACCACGCTCGAGGAGGCGACCGGCGCCCGCGTCGTGACGGTGACGCGTGACGGCGTGCCGCTCGTCGGCCCGGGCGACCTCGTCGGTCAGGACGGCGACGTCGTGCACCTCGCGCTCACCGAGGCGGCGCGCGGTCGGCTCGAGGAGGCGCTGGCAGGCAAGCCCGACGAGCCGCGCGAAGGGTGGGCTGGCAGATGAGGGTCGTGATCGCCGGGGCGGGTGCTGTCGGGACGTTCCTCGCCGACGACCTCGCGGCCTCCGGTCACGAAGTCCTCCTGCTCGAGAAGAACCTCGACGGCGTCGAGAAGGTGCCGACGGCGCCGAACGTCGAGCTGCGCTCGGCCGACGCCTGCGAGTTCGAGGTGCTCGCCCGCGCCGATCTCGACAAGGCCGACGTCGTCGTCGCCGCGACCGGAGACGACGAGGACAACCTCGTCATCTCGCTCCTCGCCAAGCAGGAGTTCGCCGTCCCCCGCGTCATCGCCAGGGTCAACCACCCGAAGAACCACTGGCTGTTCAACGAGACCTGGGGCGTCGACATCGCCGTCTCGACGCCTCACCTGCTGTCGGCCTTGGTCGAGGAGGCGGTCTCCGTCGGCTCGCTCGTCCGGCTGCTCCGTTTCGAGGGGGGAAAGGCGCACCTCGTAGAGGTGACCCTCGCCGAAGGCTCTCCGGCGACGGACAGGACGATCGCCGGGCTCGACCTCCCGCGCGGCGCGACGGTCGTCGCAGTCGTCCGTGACGGTCATGTCGTCGTCCCCCGCGGCGACACCTCGCTCGGCGTCGGCGACGAGGTGCTCCTCCTCGTGACCGGCGAGCACGAGGAGGAGGTGCGGAACCTCCTCGTCGGGCCGTGACCGGCGCGGGAGGGGCGGGGGCGGGGGCGGGGGCGGCCGAGGCGGCGTTCTTCGACCTCGACAAGACGGTGATCGCCAAGCCCGCGATGGCCGTGCTACGCGGCCCGCTGCGCGCCGGAGGGCTGCTCGACCGGCGGTCGGTGGCCGGGACGGTCATCACGCAGCTCCTCTACTTGCACATCGGCGCCGGCGAGCGCCGGCTCGCGCGCGCCAGGGACTCCCTGCTCAAGCTTTCACGGGGCTGGGAGCAGCACCAGGTCGTCGCCGTCGTCGAGGAGTCGATCGAGGACGCCGTCGAGCCGATCATCTACGCCGAGGCGATGGACCTCATCGAGCAGCACCGGGCCGAGGGCCGGCTCGTCGTCATCGTCTCGGCCTCGCCGGAGGAGATCGTCACCCCTCTCGGCCGCCACCTCGGGGTCGACGAGACGATCGCGAGTCGCGCCGAGGT
>JAKAOD010000111.1 GCA_021823365.1 Actinomycetes bacterium
AACAGGCGGCCGCTCGCCGAGTACTTCCCCTCCGAGACGCACCGCATGTCGGCGACCGAGGCGCTGCGCGTCGCCGGGCGCGCCGAGGTCTACGACGTCGACGCCTCGATCGACGGCGGCGGTTTCGCCGGCCAGGCGGGGGCGCTGCGCCTCGGGATCGCGCGCGGTCTCGTCGCCGCCGACCCCGAGCTGCGGCCGGGCCTGAAGCGGGCCGGGCTGCTGACGCGTGACGCGCGTGAGAAGGAGAGCAAGAAGTACGGGCTGAAGAAGGCGCGCAAGGCTCCGCAGTACTCGAAGCGCTGAGCCACGTGGCGCTCCGCTTCGGCACCGACGGCATCCGCGGCGTCGCCAACGTCGAGCTGACGCCCGAGCTGGCGCTGGCCCTCGGGCGGGCGGCGGCGCGGCAGCTGCCGGGGGCCGAGTTCCTCGTGGGCCGGGACACCCGGCGCTCCGGGCCGATGCTCGAGAGCGCCCTCGCCGCCGGGCTCGCCTCCGAGGGGGCGCGCGTCGTCGACGTCGGCGTGATCCCGACACCGGGGCTCGCCTGGCTCGCCGCCGCCAACGGCCTGCCCGGGGCGATGATCTCCGCCTCGCACAACCCCTTCGCCGACAACGGGATCAAGCTGCTCTCGCCGCAGGGGACGAAGCTCCCCGACTCGACCGAGCGCGCCGTCGAGGACGAGCTCGACCGGATACTCACCGGCGACCATGCCGGGCACCGACCGGCGCCGGCGGGGCCCGGCGTGGGCGCCCTCGTCCCCGACGGCTCGCTGGCCCGCGCCTACCTCGAGCACCTCGCCGGGTCGGTAGAGCTCGGCTCGCGGCGGCTGAGGGTCGTCTGCGACTGCGCCAACGGGGCGGCGAGCCCGGTCGCGCCGGAGGTGCTCGCCCGCCTCGAGGTCGACGCCGTCGTCGTCGCCGCCGAGCCCGACGGGACGAACATCAACGAGCGGTGCGGCTCGACGCACGCCGCGGCGCTCGGGCCCCGGGTCGTCGCCGAGGGCGCGGACGTCGGGATCTGCTTCGACGGCGATGCCGACCGGCTCATCGCCCTGGACAGCCGCGGCGAGGTCGTCGACGGCGACCAGCTGCTCGCCCTGTTCGCCTTCGACCTGCACGAGCGGCACCTCCTCGACGGCGACGGCGTCGTCGCGACGGTGATGAGCAACCTCGGGCTGCGCCGCGCCCTGGAGGGCCGGGGGATCCGGCTCGTCGAGACGCCGATCGGCGACCGCCACGTCGCCGACGCGCTCGAGACCCACGGCCTCGTGCTCGGCGGCGAGCAGTCCGGGCACATCGTGTTCCGGCGGGAGGCGACGACGGGCGACGGCATCCTCACCGCGCTCAAGCTCCTCGAGCTGATCTCGCGGGCAGGGCGACCGCTGCACGAGCTCGCCGCCGGCGCTATGGCGCGCATTCCCCAGCTGCTGCGCAACGTGCCCGTCGCCGAGCCTGGACGGCTGACGGCCGCCTCGGCGATCTGGGCCGAGGTGAGCGCCGTCGAGGCCCTGCTCGGCTCGGCCGGGCGTGTGCTGCTCAGGGCCAGCGGCACGGAAGCGGCGGTGCGGGTGATGGTCGAGGCGGAGAGCGCCGAGCACGCCGTGTCGGCCGTAGAGCGCCTCGCCGGGGTCGTCCGGCGCGAGCTCGGCGGCGGGGACCCGGACGCCCGGTGACGGCGAGGGTCGCCGGGGAGCCGGACGCTCCGGGCTCCGGGCTCTCCTGACCTCAGCCGGGGCCGACCGCTCCTGGCCCCGGCGAAACCCGGCCGTTCGGTAGCCTCGCGCCATGTGCGGGATCATCGGTGTGACCGGGGCGAGCGACACCCTCGCCGCCGTCCTTGAGGGCCTCGAGCTGCTCGAGTACCGCGGCTACGACTCGGCGGGCATCGTCGGGGTCGACGCGGCAGAGGGCGCCCTCTGGCGCGTGCGAGCCGCCGGGCACGGGGGCTCCATCGGGCGGCTGCGCGGCGAGGTGGACGGCGCGCCCAAGGGGCTGAGAGCGTGCCTCGGACACACCCGCTGGGCGACCCACGGCGCGCCGACCGAGCAGAACGCCCACCCGCACCTCGACTGCTCGGGCCGGGTCGCCGTCGTCCACAACGGGATCATCGAGAACTACCGCGAGCTCGCCGACCGGCTCGAGGAGGCGGGGCACACGCGCGCCTCGCACACCGACACCGAGGTCCTCGCCCACCTCGTCGAGACCGAGGTCGCCACCGGCGCAAGCCTCACCGAGGCGGTCCGCCGCTGCCTGCGCGCCGTGCGGGGCGACTTCGCCATCGCGCTCGTGCACGTCGCCGAGCCCGACGTCGTCGTCGCGGCGCGGCGCACCTCGCCCCTCATCGTCGGCACGACGGCGCAGGCCGGCGTCGTCGCCTCCGACGTCGCCGCCGCGTTGTCGACGACCCGCCAGCTCTACGCCCTTGAGGACGACCAGGTCGCCGAGGTGGCGCCGGGCCGGCTCGTCGTGTCCGACCTCGACGGCCGCCGCGTCGAGCCGAGCCGGGTGGACGTGGCCTGGAGCGTCGACCGGGCTCTGAAGGGCGGCTACCCGGACTTCATGTCGAAGGAGATCCACGAGCAGCCCCGGGCCGTCGCCGACACCCTGCTCGGACGGGTGCATCCCGGCGGCGGGACGGAGATCGAGGAGCTCGGCCTGGACGACGACGAGCTCCGCGGCGTCCGCCGGGTGCTCCTCGTCGGGTGCGGCTCGAGCTACCACGCCTGCCTCGTCGCCCGCCACGCCGTCGAGCGCTGGACGCGACTTCCGGCGGAGGCCGAGATCGCGAGCGAGCTCCGCTACCGCGAGCCCGTGCTCGCCGACGGCACGCTGGCGATCGCGGTGAGCCAGTCCGGCGAGACCGTCGACAGCCTCCATGCGATGCGCGAGGCTCGCCGGCGCGGCGCGCGGGTCGTCGCCCTCACGAACGTGGTCGACTCCGTCATGGCCCGCGAGGCAGACGGTGTCCTCTACACCCGTGCCGGGCCGGAGATCGGCGTCGCCTCGACCAAGAGCCACGTCGCCCAGCTGGCGATGCTCGAGGCATTCGCCCTCCACCTCGCCCGGGCACGAGCGTCGCTCTTGCCTGCAGAGGCTGAGCGCCTCGCCGACGAGATCCTCGCCCTGCCCGGCGCCCTCGAGCGCGTGCTCGCGCGAGCGGACGACTACGGCGCCCTCGGCCGGAGGTTCGCCGGAAGCAAGGACTTCTACTACCTCGGGCGTCGCCTCGGCCTTCCGGTCGCCCTCGAAGGCGCGCTCAAGCTGAAGGAGCTCGCCTACGTCCGGGCCGAGGCGTACCCGGCGGGGGAGATGAAGCACGGCCCGATCTCGCTGATCGAGCCCGGCGCCGTCGTGGTCGTCGTGGCGACGCGCACGTCGCTGTGGGAGAAGGTGATGGCGAACGTCGAGGAGATGCGCGCCAGGGGCGCGACGGTGCTCGGCGTCGCCGAGGAGGGCGACAAGGAGGCGGCGAGGCTCCTCGACGGCGTGCTCCCCGTCCCGGCGACGGACGAGCTCGTCTCGCCGGTCGTCGCCGTCGTGCCGCTGCAGTGCTTCGCCTACGCCGTCGCCCGTGCGCGGGGCAACGACGTCGACCGGCCGCGCAACCTCGCCAAGGTCGTCACGGTCGAGTGATCGGCCTCGGCATCGACGCCGTCGACGTCGAGCGCTTCCGCCGGGTGCTCGAGCGCAGGCCGGGGATCCTCGAGCGCGTCTTCTCCGACGCCGAGCGCGCGGATCTCGCCCGGCGCAGCGATCCGGTCCCAGGGCTGGCGGCGCGCTTTTGCGCCAAGGAGGCGGCGATGAAGGCGCTCGGCGTCGGCCTCGGTGGCATCGCCCTCGCCGAGGTGGAGGTGCTGCGCTCCGCAAGTGGCGCCCCGCATCTCCGGACGAGCGGCCGCGCGGCGGAGCTGGCGGAGCGGCTCGGCGTCACCGCCTGGCACGTCTCGCTGACGCACACGGCGGACCTCGCCGGGGCGGTCGTGGTGACGCGATGAGGCCGGTGCTCACCCGCGCCGAGATGGCCGAGGTCGACGCCCTCGCGGGACGCGAGGTCGGCGTCGAGGTCCTCGTCCGGCGCGCCGGCACCGCCGCGGCGCACGCCGCGCTGTCGATGCTCGGCGGTGCCTACGGCCGGCGGGTCGTCGTCGTCGCCGGCAAGGGCCACAACGGCGACGACGGCCGGATCGCCGCCGGCTTGCTCGAGCGCCGGGGCGCCCGGGTGGTCGTGCTCCCTCCCGCCGCCGGGGTCGATCCCGGCGCTGCCTCCGGAACGGGCCCGGTCGCGCTGCCCGCCTGCCACCTCGTCGTCGATGCCGCCTTCGGGACGGGCTTTCGCGGGAGCTACCGCGCACCCGCTGTGCCGCAGCGACCCGACGGCCGCGGGCCGGCCACGGTGCTCGCCGTGGACATCCCGAGCGGCGTCGACTCCGACACGGGCGAGGCCGGGCCCTCGGCGGTCTGGGCGGACCGCACCGTCACCTTCGGGGCGCTGAAGCCGGGCCTCCTGCTCGGCGCCGGGCCGGACCACGCCGGCGAGGTGCGCGTCGAGCCGATCGGGCTCCCCGTCGGCCAGGGTGCGCTCTCCCTCGTCGAGGACGCCGACGTCGCCCGACTCCTCCCGCCCAGGCGGAGGGACGGGCACAAGTGGGACCGCGCCGTCTACGTCGCGGCGGGCTCGCCCGGGATGCTCGGCGCGGCAGCCCTCGCCGCCACCGGCGCCGGGCGCGCCGGCGCGGGGATGCTCCGCCTCGGCTCCCCGGGCGTTCCCCCGGGGTCGGTCCCGGTCACCGAGGCCGTCGCCCGGCCGCTTCCGCCAGCCGGCTGGGCGGACGCGGTGCTCGCCGAGCTCGGGCGCTGCAAAGCCCTCGTCGTCGGCCCGGGCCTCGGGACGGGCCCCGAGACGGCGGAGTCGCTGCGCCGGCTGGTCGCCGAAGCGCCCGTCGCCGTCGTCGTCGACGCCGACGGGCTCAGCGTGGCCGGCTCCGCCGACGAGCTCTCCCGCCTGGCGGACCGGCGCACGGCCCCGCTGGTGCTCACGCCGCACGACGGCGAGTACGCTCGCCTCGCCGGCGCCCGGCCGGGGCCGGACCGGGTGGCGGCGGCGCGTGACCTCGCCCGCCGGGTCAGGGCGACGGTCCTTCTCAAGGGGTCGCCGACGGTCGTCGCCGAGCCGGGGGGCAGCGCGCTCCTCGTGAGCTCGGGCTCCGCGCGGCTGTCGACCGCCGGGTCCGGCGACGTGCTCTCCGGCGTGATCGGCGCCTTTCTGGCGCGAGGGCTCGAGCCGCTTCAGGCGGCCGGGCTCGCGGCGCACGTGCACGGTCGCGCTGCAGCGCTCGGCGGCGGAGAGGGGCTGCTTGCGGGCGATCTCCCGCGGCTCGTCGCCGACGTGCTCGACTCGATCGGACCGCGCGCCGCGGCCAGCCGGGTCGCCGGCGCCGGCGCGCCCGGAACCGGGTCCGGATCGGAGGCCGGCGCCAGGGATGGCCGGTGAGCGGCCCCCCGCGCTACCGACCGGCGTGGGTCGAAGTCGACCTCGACGCCGTCCGGCACAACGCCGCCCTCCTCGCCCGCCTCGTCGCGCCCGCGCGGCTCTGCGCCGTCGTGAAGGCGGACGCCTACGGGCACGGGGCGCCCGAAGTCGCAAAGGCAGCCGTCGAGGGGGGCGCCAGCCTCGTCGCGGTCGCCCTCGTCGAGGAAGGGGTTGCGTTGCGTGCCGCCGGCGTCTTGGGGGAGGCGCTGCTGCTCTCCGAGCCCCCCGCTCCGGCCCTCGAGGAGGTGGTCCGCCAGCGGTTGACGCCGACGCTCTACCGCCGGGAGGGGATCACCGCGACCTCCCGCGCCGCCGCGGGCGTGGGGCGGCCCGTCGCCGTCCAGCTCAAGGTGGACACCGGGATGCATCGCGTCGGCGCCGATCCCGAGTCGCTGCTCGAGCTCGCCCGCGCCGTCGAGGCGGACCCCGCGCTCGAGCTTGCCGGGCTCTGGACGCACCTCGCCGTCGCCGAAGACCCCGACGACCCGTTCACCGACGAGCAGCTCGCCCGGTTCGAGAAGGCGCGCGGCGAGCTCGCCGGAGCCGGCATCGCGCCCGGGACGCTGCACGTCGCCAACTCGGCCGGGGCGATCGCCCATCCGGCCGCCCGCTACGACCTCGTCCGGTGCGGGATCGCCCTCTACGGCCACCTCCCCTCGCCGGTGCTCGACCGCCACCTCGCGGGCGGCCTCGCCTCGCTCGGTCTCTGCGCCGGGCCCGGGCCGGGACGCGCCGCCACCGGCGGCGATCCGGCAACCCCGGCGGGGGCGGCCCCGGTCCGGCTTGCCTCGTCGCCGGCGGGGCTTCGGCCGGTGCTCTCCTGGAAGGCGCAGGTCCACCTCGTGCGCCACCTCGAGGCCGGGGAGCGGCCGAGCTACGGGCGCACCTATGAGCTCGCTCGACCGGGGATGGTCGGCGTCGTTCCCGTCGGCTACCACGACGGGGTGCCCCGCGCCTACGGGCGTGCCGGCGGCGAGGTGCTCATCGGGGGAAGGCGCCGGCGCCTCGCCGGCACGGTGACGATGGACCAGGTCCTCGTCGACCTCGGGGACGACACGTCGGTCCGGCCGGGCGACGAGGTCGTCCTGATCGGGCGCCAGGCCGAGGAGGAGATCACCGTCCCGGAGTGGGCCGAGCGGCTCGGCACGATCCCCCACGAAGTCCTCTGCGGGATCGGGCCGCGCGTCCCGCGGCGCTACCTCGGCCTGCCTTCGTAGAGAGGCCGCCGGCCCTCTCGACGCACCCGGCGCGCCGGCTCGCTCGCCTGGCCCGGGGCCGCTCTACGATCGGCTGGTGCCCAGCCTCGAGGAGCTCGCGGCCGAGGCGGCCGGCTGCACCCGCTGCCGCCTCGCCGGCGGGCGGACGCAGGTGGTGTTCGGGATGGGAGATCCGGCCGCCGAGCTGATGTTCGTCGGCGAGGGTCCGGGAGCCGAGGAGGACCGTCAGGGCCTTCCCTTCGTCGGCCGCTCGGGCCAGCTGCTCGACCGGCTTCTGTTCGAGGAGCTCGGCTGGACCCGGGAGCGCTGCTACATCGCCAACGTCACGAAGTGCCGCCCGCCGAACAACCGGGACCCGCTGCCGGACGAGGTCGAGGCCTGCAGCCCGTACCTCGCCGAGCAGCTGGAGATCATCGACCCGAAGGTCGTCGTCACGCTCGGCAACTTCGCCGCTCGACTGCTCCTCAAGACGAGCGAGGGGGTGACACGCCTCCGGGGGCGGTCGTACCCGTTCCGACGGGGCGTACTCGTGCCGACGTTCCACCCCGCGGCTGGCTTGCGCGGCGGAGGCGTGATCGTCGCCCAGATGCGTGCCGACCTCGTGCGTGCGAAGGCCGCCCTCGCCAAGGTGGACCTCCGCCGTGCCTGACGACGCCCCGGGCCGCCCGGTCCTCGTCCGGAGCGGCTCGGCCGCCGAGACCGCCGCCGTCGGCGCGGCGCTGGCCGAGGTCGTCGAGGCTGGCGACGTCGTCCTGCTCTCCGGGCCGCTCGGCGCGGGCAAGACGACGCTCGTGAAGGGCCTCGTCGCCGCGCTCGGCGACCAGGAGCCGGTGACGAGCCCGACGTTCACGCTGGTGCGGACCTACTCGACGCGCCCGCCGATCGCGCACGTCGACTGCTGGCGCCTCGACGACCCGAGCGAGGTCGCCGAGCTCGGGATCGAGGAGGTCCTCGACGAGGGCGGAATCGCCGTCGTCGAGTGGGGCGAGATCGCCGCGCCCCTGATCGGTCGCGACGCCCTCTCCGTCGAGCTGCGCCCGGTCGGGACCGACGGGGAGCCGGACGCACGCGACGTCACGCTGAGCGCCTCCGGACCGCGCTCGGCCGAGCGGCTCGAGCGCCTCGCCGGGCGGCTTGCCTCATCAGGGTTTCGCCGGCGATGATCCTGCTCGCCCTCGAGAGCGCGACCGTCGAGGTCGGCGCGGCCTTCGCCGGTGAAGGCGGCGTTCTCGCCACCTTCACCACCCGGCCGGGGCGGCGCCACGTCGAGACGCTGCACTCGGCGGTGTCCTCCGCCGCGGCGCTCGCCTCGGTCCCGCTCGACGAGGTCGGCGCCATCGCCGTCGACGTCGGACCGGGCCTGTTCACCGGGATCCGTGTCGGCATCGCGGCGGCCAAGGGGTTCGCCCTCGCCCTCGGCGTGCCGACGATCGGCTGCACGAGCCTGGAGGTGCTCGCCCACGCGGCGCGCTGGTGCGGGCCGGGCGCGGTGCCGGTCGTCGACATGCGCCGCGGGGAGGTCGCCTGGCAGGCGGGCGGCGGCGTCCGGGTCGGCGGGATCGAGGCGCTCGCGGCTGAGCTGGCGACGCTCGGCCCCCCCGCGCTGCTCGTCGGCGACGGCGCCCGCCGCCATCGTGCCGCCATCGTGGACGCCGTCGCGGCGCTCGGCGGCCCGCCGCCACGCATCGCCGGCGACGAGCTCGGCGCGCCGCCGGTCAGATCGGA
>JAKAOD010000112.1 GCA_021823365.1 Actinomycetes bacterium
GACGGCTCCTGGGTGCTCGGCGCTCCGGGTGAGGAGCGCTCGGGCCGCGACCACCGGACGCTTGCCGAGAAGGCCTTCATCTCGATCCACGACGCCATCCTCACCGGGCGGCTGCGCCCGGGCGAGCGCATCCCGATCGAGGAGCTGGCGAGCGCCCTCGACATGAGCCCGATGCCCGTACGCGAGGCGGTCCGCCAGCTCGACGGGCTCGGGCTCGTGGAGAACGTCCCGCACAAGGGCGCACGGATCACGGAGCTCTCGATCGAGGACCTCCGTGAGATCTACGAGGCTCGCCTGTCGCTCGAGCCGCTCGCCATCTACCGGGCGGCCGAGCGGTTCGCCGAGGAGGACGGGGAGCGGGCACGCACCTCGCTCGCGCTGATGAAGGTGCGCCGTCCCGGCACCGTCTCTTCCTGGCCCGCGCACAGCGCGTTCCACCTCGATCTCTACCGGGCGGCCGGCTCGAGCTGGCTGATGCGGCTGATCCAGCCGCTGTGGGAGAGCAGCGAGCGCTACCGGCTCGCGCTCTCGCCGAAGCGGGTGGCGGCGCGCTCGCAGGAGCACGAGAGGGTCTTGCAGGCCTGTGTCGACCACGACGCCCCGCGGGCAGCGTTCGAGCTGCACAACCACCTCGTGCTCACGGCGAACTCGCTGGCCCGCTCGCTCGACCACGACGCCCTGTTCGTCCCGCTCGAGGGCGATCTCTGGGCGCCGGGGTTCACGGCGGCCGCCTGGCGTTGAGCCGGCGCTCGAGGCCGCGCCAGCGGGTGCGGTCGTGACGTCCCGCCGCGTCGTCGTCGTCGGCGCCGGGGCGATCGGGAGCCTCTACGCGGCCCACCTCGCCCGGAGCTGTGAGGTGTGCGTCGTCACCCGCCGCGAGGACCACGCCGAGCGCCTGCGCCGAGAGGGGCTTCGCGTCTCGGGAAAGGCCGAGTTCGTCGCCGCCCTCGACGCGACCGCCGACCCCGGCTCGCTCGGGCCCTTCGACTTCGCGATCGTGGCGACCAAGGCCAACGACGTCGGCACGGCGATGGCCCGCCTCTCCGGGTCGTCTCCCGGCGCCGTCGTCATGACGAGCCAGAACGGTCTCGGCGCCGACGAGATCGTCGCGTCGATCGGCCCCTGGAGCGTGCTGTCGGCGGTGACGTTCATGAGCGGCATCCGCCGCGACGACCGTCACGTCGAGTACGAGCTCGACGCGCCGACCTGGATCGGACCGGGGTCGGCGAGCCCGGCCCCGGCCTCGGCGGGGCGGGAGGTCGCCGAGCTCCTCCTCGAGGCGGGGCTCCGCGCGACGGCCTTCGACGACGTCCGGCCGGCGCTGTGGTCGAAGCTCATCTTCAACGCGACGGTGAACGCCGTCTCGGCCCTCACCCTCCTCCCGCACGACCGGCACTTCCGGCTCGAGGACGCGCTGTTCGACCTCGGCGGCCTGGTGCGGGGCCTCGTCGAGGAAGGAAAGGCCGTCGCAGCCGGGGCGGGGATCGAGCTGTTCGAGGATCCCTGGGAGATGAACCTCGAGGCCGTGCGGCGCGGCGAGACGGCAGGCGGGGACTACCGCCATCTCCCGTCGATGCTCGAGGACGTGCTCGCAGGGCGGCGGACCGAGGTCGACCACATCACCGGCGCCCTCGTGCGGGAGGGGCTCCGGCTCGGAGTGGGCACGCCGCTCCACCTCGCCCTCTACCGCCTCGTCCGGGCCCGGGAGGCGGCGTATCCCGACGGTTGACAGTTGATCAAACCGGCGGTACCCTCCGAGCCGGGCGGCCGGTCGTCGCCGCGGCTGCGACCGGGGTGACCGGGACGCAGGAGGCTCCGGGGCGCATCGACCGGAGATGCGACCCGGAATCGATCCCCCGATGACGGTTAGCATCGGGCGGGCGCGCGAAGGTGAGGTGAGCGGTGCTCCTCGAGCAAGTCGAGTACGTCCGGCCCGGCACCGTCGGCGAGGCGCTCGAGCTGCTGGCGGCGAACGAGGGGGCGGCCCCGCTGGCCGGCGGCCAGAGCCTCGTGAACGTCCTGAAGAACCGCGTCGCCTCGGTGGCGCTGCTCGTCGACATCACGCGCCTCGACGAGCTGCGGCGGCTGCGGCGCGCCGGCGACGGCTCGCTCGAGATCGGCGCCTGCGTCACCTACGACGAGCTCGACCGCTCCGAGGAGGTCCGCGAGCGCCACGACGTCCTCGCCGACGTCGCCGGCCACATCGAGGACCAGCAGATTCGCAGCCGTGGCACCATTGGCGGGAACTGCTGCCTCTCCGACCCGACGAACAACCTCCCCCCGATCATCGTCGCGCTCGGTGCGACGATGCACCTGCGCTCGCGCCGCGCCGAGCGGTCGGTGCCGGCGGAGGAGTTCTTCAAGGGCTACTTCCTCACCGCCCTCGAGCCGGGAGAGCTCCTCGTGTCGATCACCGTGCCGCCGCTCCCGAAAGGGAGCGGCGCCGGCTACTGCTCGCTCGCGCTGGCGGCGGATGCCAAGGCGATCGTGCGGGCGGCGGCGAGGGTCACGCTCGCCGCCGGCGCCGCCACCGTCGAGGACGCCCGCGTCGTGATGGCGCGCCTCGCCCATGTGCCGGTGCGTGCCGCCGCCGCCGAGGACGGCCTGCGCGGCGCGACGCCCGACGAGGGGTCGGTGCGGCGCGCGACGGCGTCGGCGGGCGAGGGGCACGAGCCGATCTCCGACAGCCACGGCTCCGGCGCCTACCGGCGCGAGATGGCGCCCGTCGTCGCGAAGAGAGCGGTGCTGCAGGCGATCGAGGGGGCACGCCGGTGAGCGAGCAGGGAACGTCCCACTACATCGAGACCGTCGTCAACAAGACGAGCTACCGCCGGGTCGTCAGGTCCCGCCAGCTGCTGGTCCACTTCCTCAGGGACGACCTCGGCCTGACCGGCACGCACATCGGCTGCGACACCGGCAACTGCGGCGCGTGCACGATCATCTACGGCGGGAGGCTCGTGAAGAGCTGCATGCTGCTCGCGCCCCAGGCCGACGGGGTCGAGATCGAGACGGTCGAGTGCCTGGCGCACGACGGGACCTTGAGCGCCCTGCAGCAGAGCTTCCACGAGCACCACGCCCTCCAGTGCGGCTACTGCACGCCGGGGATGCTCATGAGCGCGACCTACCTGCTCAGGCAGGACCCGTCGCCGAGCGAGGAGGAGATCCGGCGCGGCATCAGGGGCAACGTCTGCCGCTGCACCGGCTACGTGAACATCGTGCGCGCCGTCGCCGCGGCGGCAGCGGCAGGCGCCGGGGGCTCGCCGGCGGGCGTCGCCGCGGCGGGCGAGGGAGCGAAGAGGTCGGCAAGGTGAGCGTCGCCGCGCCGGAGCAGACATCCGAGAGGGCGGGGACGTGGGCGGGGCGCAGCCTCCCGCGCAAGGAGGACGGGCGGCTCGTCCAGGGGCAGGGCTCCTTCGTCGACGACCTCGGGATGCACGGCCAGGGCTACGCCTGGTTCGTGCGCTCTCCCTACGGGCACGCGCGCATCGTCGCGATCGACCCGGCGCCGGCGCTCGCCATGGAAGGCGTCTACGCCGTCCTCACCGGCGAGGAGGCGCGGGAGATGTGCGCCACGCCGTTCTTCGCCATCGCCCCCGAGCCGGGCGCGCTGATGCAGGAGTGGCCGCTCGCCGTCGGAAAGGTGCGCTACCAGGGGGATGCCGTCGCCGTGGTGCTCGCCGACTCGCGCGAGACCGCCCGCGACGCGGCCGAGCGGGTCGAGGTCGAGTACGAGCCGCTCCCGGCCGTCGTCGACGCCGTCGCCGCCGCCGAGCCCTCCGCGCCGGTGCTGCACGAGCAGGCGGGGACGAACGTGGTCTGGCACGGGCTGTTCGACTACGGCGACATCGACTGGGCGCTCGACAATGCCGACCACGTCGTCAAGATCGACCGGCTGCACTTCCACCGCTTCTCCTCGACGCCGAACGAGTGCAATGTCGCCGTCGTCGACTGGGACCTCGGCACCGGCACGGTGCGGGTCGAGTCCAACTACCAGATGCCCATGTTCGCGGCGATGGTCATCGGCCCGACGATCGGCGTGCCGATCAACAAGTTCTCCTTCGCGTCGAAGGACATCGGGGGTGCCTTCGGGATCAAGATCGGCTTCTACCCCCAGATCGCCGCCCTGGCGCTGCTCTCGAAGAAGGCGGGGCGCCCGGCCAAGTGGATCGAGTACCGCACGGAGCACATGCTCTCCGCCGGGCACGGCAACGAGCGGACGTTCCTCGACATCGAGGTGCCCGTGATGTCCGACGGGACGATCCTCGGGCTCAAGGTGCGGGCCTTCGACGACGCCGGGGCCTACCTCCACTACGAGCCCCTCGGCGCGGTGATCTGGTCCCAGGTGGTCCCCGGCTGCTACAAGCTGAAGCACGTCCGGGTGGACTACACCGAGACCGTCACGAACAAGTGCCCGACGGTGCCGAATCGCGGCTACTCGCGCATGCAGCACCTCTGGCTCGTCGAGCGGATCGTCGACATCGTCGCCCGCGAGCTCGGCTTCGACCCAGTCGCGCTGCGCAAGCTCAACTACGTCCAGCCCGAGGACTACCCGTACGAGACGCCGAACGGCTGCGTCTACGACTCCGGCGACCTGCCGCGCTCGCTCGACATCGCGCTCGAGCTCGCGCACGCGGCCGAGTGGCGGGAGCGCAAGCGGTCGCTCGGCACGGGATCGGGGCGGCGCATCGGCATCGGCATCGGCAGCACCCTCGACTCCGGGACGAACAACTTCGGCCAGTCGCGGATCATCAACCCGAGCCTGCCGTTCTCGGGCAACGGCGAGGCGTCGATCGCCAAGCTCGACCTTTTCGGCGAGATCAACGTCGACATCGGCACCACCCCCCAGGGGCAGGGTCACGAGACGACGGCAGCCCAGGTCGCGGCCGACATCCTCGGCGTCTCCCCCGACGACGTCAACGTCACCGTCGGCTTCGACCAGGCGCACAACGCCTACGTCGGGTTCTCCGGAACGTACGCGAGCCAGTTCGCCGTGTCGGGCCTCGGAGCGGTCATGGGCGCCGCCGAGAAGCTCCGCGGCCAGATCGTCAAGCTCGCCGCCTTCGCGCTCTCGGCCCCGGAGGAGGAGATCGAGCTCGAGGGCGGCCAGGCGAGGGTCAAGGGAGACGCCGGGCGGGCGATCCCGTTCATCGGCATCGCCAACATGGTCTATGCGAACAACGCCGGGCTCCCGCCCGACCTCCTCGACGGCGTCGACCTGGTCGCCCGCTACGTCTACGTCCCGCCGTTCCAGGTCCCCGACACCGAGCGCAAGACGGGCAACCTCACGCTCACCTACGCGAGCCAGGTCCACGTCTGCGTCGTCGAGGTCGACGAGGAGACCGGCGAGGTGCGCATCCTCGAGTACGCGGCCGTCGACGACTGTGGCCGGAGGATCAACCCCCTGCTCGTCGAGGGCCAGGTCCACGGTGCGACCGGCCAGGGCATCGCGGCGGCGCTGTACGAGTCGCTCGACTACGACGACGACGGCCAGCTCGAGCAGCCGTCCTTCTACGAGTACCACGCGGCGACGTCGATGGACGTCCCGGCGATCGCCTCCGGCAGCATCGAGTCGCCGAGCCCCTTCACGCCGAACGGCGCGAAGGGCATGGGCGAGGGCGGCGGGGCGCCGCTGCACGCCGTGTGCAGCGCGATCCAGGACGCCCTCGGCCCGGGCGACGCCGTCGTCGCCGACAGCCACAACGACTGGGAGCGCACCTACCGGCTGCTCAGGAGCGGCGAGGAGGGGGCAGCTCGTGGGGTGACGGTCGTCTCGCGCGGTCCGGCCGGCGGCTCCTCGCCCGCCGGCGACGTCTGATGCTGCTCAAGAACGAGTTCGTCGTCGAGGCGGACGTCGCGACGGTCTGGGCGCACCTGTTGGACATGGAGGGCGTCGCGGCCTGCATGCCGGGGGCACGCATCGACGAGGCCGTCCCGCCGAACGTCTACCGGGGAAGCGTGCGGGTGAAGATCGGGCCGATGACGGTCGAGTACCGGGGCGAGGCGACCCTCGCCGAGGCGGACGAGGCGGACCGCTCCGCCCGCATCGAGCTCAAGGCCCGCGAGGCACGGGGCCAGGGGAACGCCCGGGCGACGATCCGCAACCACCTCGAGCCTCACGGCGCCGGCACGCGTGTCGTCGCCGAGACCGACCTCCAGATCACCGGGCCGCAGGCGCAGTTCGGCAAGGGCGTGCTCGAGGACGTCGGTGGCCGCATCCTCGACGAGTTCGCCCGCAGGCTCGAGGAGCGGATGGCGGCCGGCGCGGGCTCGACGGCCGGCGCCGAGGGCGGCGCGACCGCTGCCCGCGGCGCGAGCGAGCCGACGACGGCCGGCTCGGGCGGCCCGGCCGGCGACGACGCCCTGGACCTCGGGAAGATCCTCGGGCGCTCGGCTGCCGGGAAGGCGGCGAAGGTGGGCCTGATCGCCGCATCCGGCGTGGCGTGCGTCCTCGTGCTGGCGGCGGCGCTGCGCGCGCGCCGCCGCTCGGCCGGCCGCTGCTCCACGAGCGGCTGCTGAGGACCCGCCGCCCCGCCCCCTCGCCCCCTCGCCCCGGCCCTCCGCCGCCCCGCCGCGGCTCGCCGGGGACGACCGCGCCGGGCCCGGACGTTCCCGGGTGACCTCGGCTTGGCGGGCTGCTACGCTGCCAGCTGATATGTGATCAACCCGCTGCGCTAGCGAGGAGGTGCGTGCGGTGGACGTGCGGGCGGTCCGGTCGCGCTACTCGGCACTCGGCGGCGACTTCGTGTTCCTCGACGCGCCGGGCGGCAGCCAGGTCCCCGACGAGGTCGGCCAGGCGGTGGCCCGTGCCTACGAGGAGGCGAGCGGGAACGCCGGGTTCCCGTACGCGACCTCGCGGCGGATCGAAGAGATCGTCGGCGAGGCCCGCGCCGCGACGGCGCGCTTCCTCGGGTGCGACGGCGACGAGGTCATCTTCGGGGCAAACATGACCTCGCTGTGCTTCACGCTCTCCCGCACCATCGCCCGCAGCTTCGCCCCCGGCGACGAGGTCGTGGTGACGCGCCTCGACCACGACGGCAACGTGGCGCCGTGGCTCGAGCTGGAGGAGGACCTCGGGCTCGTCGTCCGCCTCGCCGACGTCCACGACGACACCACGCTCGACCTCGACGACCTGGCTCGGCTCCTCACCGAGCGGACGAGGGTCGTCGCCTTCCCCTGGGCTGCCAACTCGACGGGCACGACGACCGATGCCGCCGCCGTCGCCGCTCTCGCCCACCAGGCGGGCGCCATCGCCTGGGTCGACGCAGTGCAGTACGCGCCGCACCTGCCGATGGACGTGCGCCGCGCCGGCGCGGACGTGCTGATCTGCTCGTCCTACAAGTTCTTCGGCCCCCACCTCGGGATGGCCGCCGTCCGGCGGGAGCTGGCGGAGAGCTGGCGCCCCTACAAGGCCAGGCCGGCGCCCTCGGCGCCGCTCGGGCACAGCTTCGAGACGGGCACGCTCCCCTACGAGCTGCTCGCCGGGCTCGCCGCGACGTTCCGTTACATCGACTCGGTCGGGGGGATGGCCGAGCTCGCCGCCTGGGAGCGGCAGCTCGGGGAGCGCTTCCTGTCCGGGCTGCCCGAACGCGCGTGCCTCTACGGCCTGCCGTCGATGGAGGGTCGGGTGCCGACGTTCCTCCTCAACTTCCCGGGCGTCGGATCGGCCGAGCTCTCCCTCGAGCTCGCGGCGCGGGGCTTCGGCGTGTGGAGCGCCGACAACTACTACGCCCTCGGGCTCCACGAGCGCATCGGCTGGGGCGAGGCACTGCGCGTCGGGCTCTGCCACTACAACACCTTCGAGGAGGTGGACCGGCTCCTTCGGACCCTCGACGAGCTCGTCCCCTCGAAGAGCCCGGTGGCCCGGCCGTGAGGCCCGTCGTCGTCGAGCTCGACACCCGCGCACCGCGACGCGGCGCCGGAGGCGTCTCCGTCCGCACGACGCTCGACGCCGCAGGCGGCTGCCCCGACGTCGTCCAGCGGGTCACGACGCTCGAGCCGGGCGGCGAGCTCACCGGGGCGGCCGAGCGCGGCGGCGAGCTGTGGTTCGTGCGGTCCGGCGGGGGCGGGCTCACCTGCGGCCCGGGCGGCGCCGGTGGCCGCGCCGCGGACGGCGACGGCGCGCCCGTCGGCGGCGCGCCCGTCGAGCTCGAGCCCGGTCTCGGCGCGCTCCTCGCCGGCGGTTGCCCGTACCGGCTCGAGGCGGGGCCGGCCGGGACGGAGGTGGTGATCGCCGTGCTGCCCGCCCGTCGGGACGAGGGCGGTGGAGCCGAGGGCGTCCCGCACGGCGGCGCGCCTGAGGGCGACGACGCCTCGGAGGGTCGGCGGCCGGGCGTCGCCCGCCTCGGCGACTGCGACGCGGAGCGCACCGGCGACCGGCTGTTCCGGGTGCTCGTCGGGCCCGGGCGCGGCTGCGAGGCGGCGACGCAGTTCGTCGGGGAGATCCCGCCGGGGAGGGCGC
>JAKAOD010000113.1:0-557 GCA_021823365.1 Actinomycetes bacterium
GCCGCGGGTACCGCTTCCACGTGACCGGGCTGATGCACGACGAGCGCGGGTACCCCACCTCGGACCACGCGAAGGTGGAGCGGCTGCTCGCGCGCCTCGAACGCAAGGTCGACGCCGCTGTCGACGCTGTCCCTCCCGAGGTCTACCGCCTCGAGGACGCGAAGATCGTGGTCGTCGCGTACGGCATCGTCGCCCGGACGGCGCGAGCCGCGGTCGACGCGCTGCGCGCCGAGGGCGTGCCCGCGGGGTTGCTGCGCACGCGCCTTTTGTGGCCGGTCCCCGCGGACGCGCTCACCGACGCGATCGGGCGTGCTGACCTCGTCGTCGTGGCCGAGATGAACCGGGGACAGTGGGCTTTGGAGGTAGAGCGGCTCGCGGGCCGCCACGTTCAGCTCGCACCGTACTTGAAGGCGGGCGGGAGCATGATCACGGCGGAGGAGCTCGTGGACCACGTGCTCCTCGCGTCGGCGAAGGGAGCGACGGTCTGATGGGTCTCGATGTCGTGAGCAGGCCGCCTGCCGATGTCTCTCAGGACGGTGCCGTGGTCCCGGACACGC
>JAKAOD010000113.1:567-8448 GCA_021823365.1 Actinomycetes bacterium
GGCGACCATGCGCCGGCTCGCGCGCGCGGGGGAGCGTGGGCGGGAGCGAGCGCAGAGAAGCAATTCCTGCGCTACGACATGATGCCGCACATGCTGTGTCCGGGCTGCGGGCACGGGATCGTGCTCGATTCGATGCTGAGGGCTCTGGCTCGGCGGTACGAGACGCTCGACGACGTCGCCTTTGTCGCGGGCATCGGCTGCTCGAGCCGGGTCGTGGGCTACGTCGACGCCTGCACGCTGCACACGACGCACGGCCGGCCACTTACCTTCGCGACTGGTCTCAAGCTCGCCCGGCCTGACCTCCAGGTCGTCGTCGTCACCGGTGACGGTGACGGCCTTTCCATCGGGGGCAACCACCTGATCCACGCGGCACGACGCAACATCGACCTCACCTGTGTCCTCTTCAACAACGAGATCTACGGGATGACCGGCGGCCAACTCGCGCCGACCACGATCCCCGGGGCGTACACCTCGACCTCCCCGATGGGCAACCACGAGCAGCCCTTCGATGCGGCGCGCCTGGTCGAGGCAGCGGGAGGGACCTTCGTCGCCCGTGCTCAGAGCTTTCGCACCCGTGACTTCGAGGAGATCTTCCTTCGCGCCCTCGAGCACAAGGGTTTCTCCTTCGTCGAGGTGATGACCGACTGCACCGAGTACTTCGGACGCACGAACCGCCTTGGCAACGGTGCAGACCTTCTGTTCAGCCAGGCGAGGGCGGACCTCGCGGTCGAGGCCGACCTCGCAGGGCGGCCGACGCTGCAGGAAGTGCCCACCAGGCCGGTGAGACCGGCGATGGAGATGGGCGTGCTCCACGAGAGCCGCCGTCAGACGCTGGAAGAGGCGATGGGGCTCGTGGAGGCCGGGTCGTGAGCTGGCGCGTCGACGTGCGGTGCACGGGCTCGGGCGGCCAGGGCGTCGCGCTGGCGGCGGTGGTGCTCGCCGAGGCGGGCCTCGCCGCCGGGTGTGAGGTCGCCCTCACCCAAGAGTACGGTCCCGAGGCACGCGGCGGCGCAAGCCGTGCCGACGTCGTGATCTCCGACGAGGAGATCTCGAATCCCCAGTGCGGCGTTCCAGGGATCCTCCTGGCCTTGCACGACAAGGCATGGCGAAAGTTCGCAACGGGCTCGCCAGCCGTGATGGCCTCGCTTGCCTCGGGCGCGACCGTCGCGGTCGTCGACCGAGACCGCGTCGTTGTCGACCCCGCCACGCCTGGTGTCCTCGTGCTCAGCTTCGAGTCGGTGGCCCGCGACGAGCTGCGCGCGAAGGTCGTGGCGAACATGCTCGCGGTCGGGGCACTCGGGCGGCTGATCGCGCGCTTGGACGCCGAGCTCGTCGAGACCGCGGTGTCGACGCGCTCGCCTGGCGCGTTTCGCGAGCTCAACGTTGTCGCTTTCCGACGCGGCTGGGCGATGATGCACGACCTGCTCGCCTCGGCGGGCGCCGAGGAGGTGAGTGCCGGTGTCGCGGGCGCGCGTGCTTGACGGCGTTCGCGTGCTCGATCTCTCCCAGGGTGCAGCCGGGCCACTCGCCGGCATGGTTCTCGGTGACCACGGTGCCGATGTCGTCAAGGTCGACCCACCCGGGGGGGAGTGGGGGCGGGGCCTCGGACCCCCCTTCGTGGGGGGGGAGGCGGCTGCCTACTTCGGCATGAACCGGAACAAACGGTCCATTGCGATCGACTTGAAGCACCCGGAGGGGGCGGCAGTGGCGCTCGCGCTCGCCCGTCGCTCGGACGTCGTGCTCGAGAGCTTTCGTCCAGGCGTGTCCGAGCGTCTGGGCCTCGGCTACCCGGCGCTCGCTGCGAACGCGCCGCGCGTCGTCTACTGCTCGATCTCTGCCTTCGGACAGGACGGCCCGTGGCGTGACAAGCCCGGCGTGGACGGAGTCGTGCAGGCGATGAGCGGGATCATGTCCGTGACCGGCGAGCCCGACGGCAGCCCCGTGAAGGTGGGCGTACCCGCCGCCGACACCATGGGCGCGATGGCCGCGGTGCAGGGGATCCTGCTCGCGCTGTTCGCACGCGAGCGCACCGGCCGCGGCCAGCGGGTAGAGGTCTCGTTGTTCGACGCGATGCTGATGTTCCAGACTGTGCCGCTCTCGATGTTCCTGGCGAGCGGCGCTTCGCCGGGTCGGCACGGGAGCGCCGCACCCTACGCGGCACCCAACGAGGCGTTCGCGACCGCCGATGGCCATGTCATGGTCGCCGCGTACTGGCCGGACCGCTGGAAGGCGCTCCTCGAGGTTCTCGGATGCCCCGAGCTCGGGGAGGATCCGCGCTTCGTCACAGGAGTCGCGCGCGTGGAGCACCGCGTGGAGATGAGGGCGGAGCTCGAGAAGAGGTTCCAGGAGCGGTCGACTGCCGAGTGGCTCGAGGCGCTGGAGGCCGCGGACGTGCTGTGCGCCCCGATCAACGACTACCGCCACCTCCTGGCCGAGCCCTCGATCAAGGCAGATGAGCGGTTCCCCCGCCTCGTGCACCCAGAGGTGGGTCCGGTGCCCGGCGTCAGGACGCCGGTACGGCTGTCGGAGAACCCGGCGCGCGCCGAACGTGCCGCGCCGCTGGTCGGCGAGCACACGATCGAGATCCTGCGCGAGCTCGCTCTCGGTGATGCCCGTATCGGCGAGCTCGTGCACTCGGGTGCCGTCGTGCAGTGGGAGCGCGCCTCGAAGGCGGCGTCGGGAGTGGGGAGCAGGCGGTGAAGTCCGGTGTAGGCCAGGCGGGCAGGGGCGCTGCAGGCGAAGACCGTCGAAGGAGGAGCGACATGCACGAGTCGATCGAGGTCAGGCGCTCCGGAGCGGTTGCCCAGGTGACGATCAACCGCGAGTCGGCACTCAACGCGCTCACCGCCGAGATGCTCGCGGACCTGCGCGGCAGTTTCGCGGAGCTCGACCGCGACGAGGAGTGCCGGGTCGTGGTACTTGCTGGTCAGCCGCGTGCCTTCTCGGTCGGTGCCGACCTGAAAGGGCGTGTCGCCGAGTACGACGCGGGCGGCGGGCGAGATCCCCTGGGCGAGGTGATCCGCGGGCTCTTCGGAGACATCGAGCGGATGGGAAAGCCCGTGATCGCGGCGATCGCCGGATACGCGCTCGGCGGCGGTCTCGAGCTCGCCCTCGCGTGCGACCTGCGCGTCGCCGACACGACGGCGTCCTTCGGCCTCCCCGAGGCGAAGGTCGGGAGCATGCCGGGAGCGGGGGGTACGCAGCGTCTCACGCGTCTGGTCGGTCCGGCCGCGGCGATGGAGCTCATGTTCCTCGGCGAGCGGATGGACGCGGAGGCTGCGCTGCGGATCGGGCTGGTGAACCGCGTCGTGCCGGAGGGGATGCTGGGGGAGGAGGTAGAGCACTTGGCTGAGCTGATCGCGACGCGGGCGCCCCTGTCGATCTCGTGCATCAAGCGATCAGTGCACGTCGCGCTCGGCAGCGACATGCAGACGGGCCTCGACTTCGAGAGCCAGTGCCACGCGTTCTTGCGCGGGACGAAGGATCGTGAGGAAGGGATGCGGGCATTCGTCGAGAAGAGGGAGCCGCGCTTCACCGGCCGGTGAGCGACGACCCGGGAGTCCCTCCCGGAGAGAGAGGTGAGCGGCATGGGAGTCGCCGGACGGGTCGCCGTGGTGACCGGGAGCGGCCAGGGGATCGGCCAGGGCATCGCGCGGCATCTCGCCGCCCATGGGGCCAAGGTTGTCCTGAACGACGTGGACGAGTCCCGGGTCGAGGCGGCAGCAGCGGCGCTCTCGGCCGAGGGGGGCGAGGTGGCGTACGTGGCGAGCGATGTCGCGACCTCCGACGGGGCCGGGGCGCTCGTCGACCAGGCGCTGGCCACCTTCGGGGCGGTGGACATCCTCGTCAACAACGCTGGGGTGGCGCGCGACAAATGGCTCGTCAAGATGACCGAGGAGGACTGGGACCTCGTGATGAGCGTGAACCTGCGCTCCCAGTTCCTCTGCACGAAGGCGGCGGCACCGCACATGATGGAGAAGCAGTACGGGCGGATCGTGAACATCGCGTCGCGCGCATGGCTCGGTGGTCCCGGGCAGGCGAACTACAGCGCCTCGAAGGGCGGCGTGGTCTCGCTCACGAGGACCTGCGCTCTCGAGTTCGCCAAGTACCAGATCACCGCGAACGCCATCGCGCCGGCGCTCGTCGACACGCCGCTGTTCCGGAGCCTGAAGGAGGACGTGCAGGAGCGGCTGATCGGAACGATCCCCGTCGGGCGGATCGGCGGCCCCGAGGAGATCGCAGCGGCGGTCGGCTTCTTCGCCGCCGACGAGTCGTGGTACGTGACCGGACAGCTGCTCTACGTGTGCGGCGGGCGGAGCATCGGAGCGTCGTGATCTCGTACGAGCGCCCGGGAACTGGGCGGCGGACCGAGCCGACATCGAGAAAGTGATGACAGGGCCATGGTGAGCACGGAATCGGCAACGGCGGTGATGAAGCGCACGTACGAGGTGGAGGACGGACTCGTGCGGCTGCGCGCGGGGAGGTGTCCTGCGTGCAATGCCGTGTACTGCCCTGCGCGCCTCGTCTGCGACGGCTGCGGTCACCGGGGGCTCGAGGAGATCCTGCTCGCTCCCCGGGGGACGATCTACACGTTCACGACTGTGCACCAGTCGACGCCGGAGTTCCGAACGCCCTACCACCTCGTCTACGTCGACTTCGACGAGCAGGTGCGCGTGATGCTGCCTGCCGCAGGCGAGGAGCGGCCGAGGATCGGCCAGGCCGTGGAGATCGTGCTCGGGACCGGCCCCCGTCTCGTCGGCACAGAGCCCGAGGAGGGCCCGCACGCGCTCATGATCGCAGGTTCCGCGACAGGGAGGGGCGAAGACGATGTCTGAGGTGTACGTGGTCGGTGCGGGGATGACCCCGTTCGGGAAGCATCCGGACAAGACCGCGGCCGAGCTCGGGGCCGCTGCCATGCTCGAAGCGCTCGACGACGCGGGCGTGTCGCTCGGGGACATCGAGGCAGCATGGGTCGGCAGCGTGTTCCAAGGGATGGCGATGGGCCAGCGCGCGCTCGGCGAGGGCGGCATCTCGGGCATCCCCATCACGAACGTCGAGAACGCGTGCTCGAGCGGCTCGACGGCGATCTGGGGAGCCGCCATGTCGATCAAGGCCGGCGTGTACGACGTCGTGCTCGCGCTCGGTGTGGAGCACCTGACCGGGGCGTTCCGCGGCGCCTTCACCCCCGACGAGAGCGATGTCGAGGCTCAGCGGGGCCTGACGATGCCCGCCGTCTACGCCATGCGCGCCCAGCGGCATTTCGCGCAGTACGGGACCACCTCGGAGCAGCTGGCGGCGATCTCGGCCAAGAACAAGCGCAATGCGGTGGCCAACCCGCTCGCGCAGTTCAAGAAGCCTGTCTCCGTCGACGAGGTGCTGGCGTCGCGGATGATCGCCGACCCCCTCCATCTCCAGGAGTGCGCGCCGGTCAGCGACGGGGCGGCCGCCGTCGTGCTCGTGAGCAGGAGAAGGAGGGCAGCGCTCGGGGGAAGCAGAGCGGTGCGACTCGCGGCGTCCGCGCTGAAGAGCGGGCGCGCCGAGGTCGGCCTGAAGGACATGACGGTCGAGGATCTCACCTGGCGCGCTGCCGAAGAAGCCTACGAGCGGTCCGGAATCGGTCCGAGCGACGTCCGCTTCGCCGAGGTGCACGACTGCTTCAGCATCGCCGAGGCGTTGCGAGTCGAGGGTCTCGGCCTCTTCCCGCACGGGGAGTACCCGGCACGCGTCGTCAAAGGGGAGGCCGACCTCGACGGTCGCCTACCGGTGAACGGGAGCGGCGGCCTGCTCGGCAAGGGCCATCCGCTCGGTGCCACCGGCGTCGCCCAGGTGGTCGAGGTGGTGCGCCAGCTCCGTGGGGAGGCCGGCGCACGGCAGATCCCCGGAGCGCGCGTCGGGCTCGCCCACTGCAGGGGCGGAAAGGCCCAGGGGGTCGAGGGCACGGCCTGCACCGTCAACATCCTCACGGTCTAGGACGATGGCGGTCGTCGCGGACAGGGTGAGGGCAAGTGCGTCGCCAGCCTGGCGCGATGAGGGCGAGCTCGTCGCGGTCGCGTGCTCGCTCATGCGCGGCGGCACGAGCAAGGCGGTGTTCCTCGACGAGGCGGTCGTGCCCTCCGATCCCGACGAGCGGGCGCGGTTCCTCCTCGCGTTGATGGGCAGCCCCGATCCTCGCCAGATCGATGGTCTCGGCGGGGCGGACCTGCTCACGAGCAAGGTGGCGATGATCGGCCCGCCGAGCGTTCCCGGCGCCGACCTCGACTACACCTTCGCCCAGGTGAGCGTACGGGACGCTCGGGTGGACTACGACATCAACTGCGGCAACATCTCGGCAGCGGTCGGTGTCTACGCGGTGGAGCACGGTCTTGTCGCCGCGCACGGCGAAATGGCGACCGTGCGAATCCACAACGTCAACACCCGGCGCGTCTTCTACGCGGAGGTGCCGGTGGCGGCCGGGCACGCGCGCGTCGAAGGGGCATTCCGGGACGACGGCGTGCCGGGCTCGGGCGCCGAGATCCTCCTCGACCTGCGCGAGACGATCGGCACGGTGACCGGCGACCTCTTGCCGACCGGGTCGGCCATCGACACCCTCGAGGTCCCCGGTCTCGGGCGCGTCGAGGTGTCGATCGTCGACATCGCCTACCTGTGCGTGGCCGTCCGCGCGAGCGCCCTCGGCATCGCCGAGGGTGACCTCCCGGTGCTGCCCGGCGACGACCTGCTCAGCGCCGTGGACCGGCTCCAGCGAGCGGCGGCGCGCCACCTCGATCTTGCCGAGGGGACGCTCGTGCCGGTGCCCATCCTCGTGAGCGAGCCCCACGACTACCGGACCCTGGTCGGGGAGGAGGAGGTCGCGGCGGGCGACCTCGACCTCGTCGCGGAGGTGATCGGCGGCCAGCCCCTCGCGCTTCACAAGGCGTTCCCCGGAGGTGCCGGCGTGACCCTCGCCGTCACGGCGCGCCTTTCCGGGAGCGTCGCTGCCGTGCCCGGGTATGGCGGGCCGGTGCGGATCGGGCACCCGAGCGGGTGCACCGTCGTCGACGTCGTGCTCGGCACGGGGCCGGACGGCAAGACGTCCGTCGAACGGGCGGCGTACAGCCGCACTGCGAGACGGCTATTGGACGGCACGGCGTACCTGAAGAGGGCAGCGTTGCGCCCAGTACCCGAGGGGATGACATGATCCTTCAACCTGAATTCGAGTCCTTGCCGCGTCCTCAGTTGCGGGCCCTGCAGTCGGAGCGACTCTCCGAGGTTGTCCGTTACGCCTTCGAGAGGGTCCCCTTCTACCGCGAACGCTTCGACGACCTGGGTCTCAAGCCTGATGAGGTCGCCGAGACGGGCGACCTCAGGCTCGTGCCCTTTACGCGCAAATCGGACCTGCGTGACCACTACCCCTTCGGCATGTTCGCGGTCCCCATGACCGAGGTGGTCCGCATCCACGCCTCGACGGGGACCACGGGCCAGCCGACCGTGGTCGGCTATACGCGCCATGACCTCGAGCTCTTTGCCACCGTCTGTGCCCGAACCCTCGCCGCGGCAGGGGCGAAGCCCGGGATGATCCTGCACAACGCCTACGGTTACGGGCTGTTCACCGGGGGTCTCGGCTTTCATCATGGGGGCGAGCGTCTTGGCCTCGCGGTCCTGCCGATCTCCGGCGGGGGGACGATGCGCCAGGTCGACCTGATGCTCGACTTCCGCCCTGAGGTCCTCGCGTGCACGCCGAGCTACGCGCTCACGCTCGCCGAAGAGCTGGCGCGCCGGGGCGTGTCGCCAGAGGACGTGCCCATCCGTTTCGCGGTCCTCGGAGCGGAACCGTGGACCGAGTCGATGCGGACCGAGATCGACCGGCTGCTCGGCGCTCGTTCGACGAACGTCTACGGTTTGTCG